>JACETS010000001.1 GCA_013911195.1 Verrucomicrobiales bacterium
ATTTCTGGTAACATATGATTAATAATCTTCTACGGGGCTTCGTTTTGCGTTCTCAACAGATTTAACTTTTGCAAATTTTTCACCTAGAGTTTCTACTCGAAGTTTCCAAATCTGATTATCTATTTCTTTCATGTCTTCTAAACTGAAATTTTTGGGATAAGCTAATTTTTCTTTAGTTTTTTGTATTCTTTGCAATGAGTCAAAAATTTTAATTTCGGGTAATGCTTGTAATATTTCAGAGGCTCTAATTGCCATCTCAGACCGATGGCAAATCATTATTAAATCATTACCGGCTTCTACAGCCATTTTAATTGTTTCATCGAACCCAAATTCGTTAAGTATTGCTCCCATGTCTAAATCATCAGTCATGACGAGCCCATTATCGAATGATAATTGGTTTCTTAGTTTTTCAGTCACTACATTGCGCGATAATGATGCAGGGATAGGTGAAGAAGAATTATTTTCAAAAAAAGGGTAATGTGTGTGGCATATCATTACAGAGTCAATGTCAGGGAGTAATGCATTGAACGGAGCGCATTCAAATTGTTCCCACTCTTCTTTCGTCCGATTTACAGTAGGCAATTTTTCATGGGCATCACATTCAGCGAAAGTATACCCCGGGAAATGTTTTGCGCATGATAAAATTCCCTCTAATCTCATTGCATGATTAAAGGCTGATGAATTAGTTATTACTTCTTTGGCCGATTCGCCATAACATCTACCCTTTAGAGAGTTTAATGAATCATATTCAGATTTCACATCAAGGACAGGGCATAGGTTGAGGTTGAATCCATATAATCGTAAGATTTTCCCTGTTAATTTTCCGTGTTGTTCAATTAATTTGATGTCATTTTTTAGTGCCAGTTCGGAGGCGCTAGGAGGTTCATTGCCAATTAACCTTAGTCTTGAAACACGTCCTCCTTCTTGATCAATAGTTATAATAGGTTCGATGTTGCATAAGTCCCTAATGTCATCGATAAGTTTTCTTAATTGAGTAGGGGATTTAATGTTTCGACCAAAAAGAATTACACCGCCAGGTTTGACCCTTTTTAGGATAGTTGCAGTCTCATTATCAACATGCGTCCCAGGTATCCCCATTAGTATCAGTTGGCCAACTTCATCTGCATTCATGAGCTTAATTTAAATTAAATTTATACTTTTTTACCATGAAATTAATTTTTATCACGATCATTAGTTACTATGTGTTGTTAAATTTTTATTTGTTGTCCGCCGTAAACAATAAAAATATTAGTTTGGGTATTGATGAACTTGAAAAAAATGAGTTTGTCACACTCAAAGGTAAAAGGGTTGGTTTGATTACCAATCAAACTGGTGTTAATTCAAAAGGAGTAAAAACTCGAACCATTTTATTTAATTCTGAACATGTTAATTTGGTTTCGTTATTTACTCCTGAACATGGCTTAGATGGTAATGAGTTGGCGGGTAAATGGGTTCCCTCAAGGGTTGATAGTTTAACAGGATTAAAAGCATTTTCACTTTATGGAAAAACACGGAAGCCTAATCCTGTTATGTTAAATGGAATTGATGTTTTGGTTTTTGACATACAGGACGTTGGTGTGAGGTGCTACACATATATCAGTACTATGGTCCTTTGTATGGAAGCTGCAGCTGATAAAGGAATTGAGTTTATTGTTTTAGATAGACCAAACCCTGTCACCGGTAATTGTATAGAAGGACCACCGATAGTGAGTAAATGGCAATCATTTGTAGGTCAATTGCCCATACCTTTTAGGCATGGCTTAACTGTAGGTGAGATCGCTAAAATGGCAGTAGGTGAGAATTGGCTGAAAAGTAATCCTAAGCTTAAAGTTATAAAGATGAATGGTTGGAATAGAGATATGAGTTGGGTTGATACTGGTCTTAATTGGGTTCAAACCTCACCCAATATTCCTCGTGCCAAGTCTTGTTATTATTACTTGCTAAGCTGCATACCTCAGCATGTAAAAGGTGTTTATGCTGGAACTGGTGGGAGTCATCCATTTGAACATATTTCCACCAGTGGGGTTAGTAGTGACGAATTAGTCGATCAATTGAATTTGTTTAGAATTAATGGCTTAAAATATAAACCTTATAAGGATGAGAATTATCCAATGCGAGGTGGAATGAAGTTAATAATTGATGATAATTACAAGGGCGAATTAGTGACGACTGGGTTAACTATTCTTAAAGAAATCTTAAATCAAGCCGAACGAAAAGATATCGATTTGATCTCATCGAAAAAGGGAGTTTCAAATAGTTTGTTGTATAAAGTTTATGGCTCTGACTTCATTGGTAATAATAATTTCAGAAAATTAGGAATGGATGCAATTATCAAGAGTTGGCAGCCTTTCTTGAATAAATTTAAATCCGAAAGAAAAAATTATCTACTATATAGATAAAAATCCTGATTGTTAGTCGGTCTTATTATTGTAATGAATCGTAATAAGCTTTTAGTTGCTCTATTCAATAAATTGTTGAAATTGTAAAAGCTTTGTATGTTAAAAGATAAATTGATAGAGGGAGAGGAATTAGCCATCGTTGTTGCAAAATATGCTTTTGAGAATAAAGCAAAAAAAATTGAAGTTCTTAATCTTAAAGGTATATCGACAATTGCTGATTATTTTGTGATTTGTACAGTGGATTCCATACCGCAACTTAAAGCGCTTCGCCGTGATGTTGATAAGGAAATTAAATCAATTCATTCAGTTGCTCCAAGAGCCATTGAGGGAACCCCGGAAAGCTTGTGGTTGATAATAGATTATGTTGATGTGATTTTTCATATTTTTCATGATGATTTAAGAACTACTTATTCTCTAGAAGATTTGTGGTCAGATGCCAGTAGATTAAAGCTAGATTTCTTAAATGCTGAGTGAATTTTCATATGGTTATTGAAATCATAAATACGGGTTCTGAATTACTTAATGGACAGGTTGTTAATACAAACGTTTGTCATATAGGTCAGCGCTTATTATCAATTGGTTTATCTATCAATAGACAGATTTCAGTTCCTGACGGTGACGTTATAAAAGATGTTTTATATGAATCAATCAAGAGATCTGACATAGTAATAGTCACCGGCGGATTAGGTCCTACTCATGATGATGTATCTAAAGAAATGTTGGCTGAATTACTAGATTTAGAATTATATGAGGATGAGCTAATTGTTGAAAAAATTAGAACGAGAATTGAATCTAATGGAACAAAAATGCGGCAAATTAACCTTAAGCAAGCTCTTGTCCCGATGGGTGGCATACCTTTAGGAAATGAAAATGGTACAGCGCCAGGCATATATTTAAACGCACCCTATAAAGATAAAGAGGTTCATATCTTTTTATTGCCTGGTCCTCCAAAGGAGTTATTACCGATTTATGACGATAGTGTTGAACCGGTTTTAAAATCATTGTTAAACAAGTCGTCTTTTAAAATTCCTTTTTGTATTAATCTGTTCTTTGCAGGTCTTGGTGAATCTGAATTGGCATCTCGTGTTTCTGAAATAACTTCCAGTATTGAGAATGATGTTGAATTTGGATATTGTCTTAAGCCAGGTGGGATCATTTTGAGATGTATTGGTGATGAGGTTGAAGTCACAGTACTTTCTAATAAAATCATCAATCTATTGGAAGCGTATTATCTTGGAGATGGAATAGATTCCTTGCCACTTAGTGTAGTTAAATCCTTATCAAAAAAGAATAGAACTTTGGCAGTTGCTGAATCTTGCACTGGTGGGTATTTAACTAGTTTACTTACCGATGTTCCAGGTTCATCCAATGTATTTAATGTTGGTTATATTACATATTCGAATCAATTTAAAAACGAACTGTTAAATGTATCATCAGATTTAATAAATAATCGTGGTGCAGTCAGTTCAGAAGTTGCAATTGCCATGTCTGAGGGCTGCTTGAATCAATCAAATGCCAGCTATGCTTTATCGATAACTGGTATTGCAGGACCAGGTGGTGGGTGTGAAGGTAAACCCGTAGGTACAGTTTACATTTCACTTGCTTCAAAGTTACATGAAACACTTGTTGTAAAAAAACATTATCAAACGAGTAGGTTGTTATTTAAGGAAAAAGTTTCAATGTATGCTTTGAATTTAGTTAGGGAGAGTTTGTTGTCTAGTTAATTGAGCTGTACATGTAATGCATTTCGAATTAGGAAATCTCACTTTTTTAAAGGTACATCTCTTAGCCTTAATTACGTTTTTTATTACAGTTTTGTTGTGTGCTGACTTAATTGCTGATGTCAAACTACCCAAAGGCCTGGGACCAGTTGCTATTAAATCATCTTATTCTGTTGTGAAGGGTGCTTCGATTGAAGTTGATTTGATGGCTTCTTCTAAACAAAGCGGAAAGGTTTATGAATATACAATCTTTGAGAAACCGAAATATGGAAGACTATTAACAGAAGACAATAAAACCATAAAAGAGGGAAGTGTTTTAGGGGTGGGTAAAACAATCAAAATTAAATATATTGCCGATTTTAAAAATGATATAAAAGAAGATGTTTTTACCTTTAGGGCTAGATTGCGAGGAGGAAAATATTCCTCTCCTTCGCCTATAAAAATTCTAATAATTAAAGACCCTGTCAATTTTTCAGTTAATAATTATATCTCATTTGGTAATCTTCGTGTTAATGAAAGTGCATCCAAAAAAATGGTCGTCACAAATGAATCTAATGAGGGTGTTAATTTAGAAATTTCAGGTCTGAAGAAATTCCATATACAGGGAAATGTTAATGAAGTCTTTGTTCCTCCAAAGAGCATGAAGGAGATCAAAGTTTATTATAAAGCTAACTCATTAATTGGTTTGCTAAAAGAGGATCTCGTTCTCAAAGCTGGTAACTTAGAAAAACATGTAAAGTTAAGGGGTAATGTGATACCTCCATTTAATGTAGATAAAAAATTGATCAGATTAAAAAATGATCAATTGTTCAGAAATGCAAAAGTAAAGTTAAAGAACAATTACAATGAGCCCATTGAGATAACTGCTAGTCACAATAATAAATCAAGTCTAATATACAGAGATAATATATCTCTCGAAGGGCAAGCAGAAATAGAACTAGAAATCAAAGTTGATGACCAGTATTTGGGTCATATTGATTCGCTTATTACATTTCGATATGATGAATTTAGATTAAGTGTTAATGTGAACGGAGAATCTTTACCGGCAAAGATTGAAATAAATGAAAACATTCAAATTGTTTCAGTTCGCGGTAAGCTTGGAGATAATTTAAATGTTACAATACCTATTAATAATAGAGGAGGAGAGGCTGTCGATCTTGAATTTAAATTAGGTGATTCTAAAGTTTTTAAAAATTATCCATCAAATTTAATTCGCCTGGCATCTGGTTCAAAACATCTATTAGAGCTTTCCTATGATGCAGAAGTTTCGGGGACTAAGTTTGATAACGTACAATTCATATGGCCCTCAGGAGAAGCTTCTCTTCAGATTAGATATGAAATTGAGCCAGAGAAAGAAATCGCCAAATATAATAATTCTGTTGATGAAAATATTGAGCAAGTACAAAATAAAATCTACGAAACTGATGTCGTTCCTGTAATCGAAAAGAACCGAAATATTAATGATAATTTACCAAGTGTTGAGAAGCTTTCCTTGGTTGATAGTGGCAAAAGATCTATTTTAATTTCTTGGACCAATAATTCTCTTTTAGAGGTCGATTACATTGTTGAAACAAGAGTGCATCGATTAAATAGAGAAGACAAAACTATGCAATTCCATTGGGTAGAGTTAGATGAAAATTATGCAAAAATAACCAAAAACGATTCTGGTGGTGAGGCTGTTATTAAAGGGCTTAATCCAGGTGGCCGATATACATTTAGGGTTCTGTCAAAAGGGGCTGATGGAAGATATTCAGTCCCTTCGAAATTCGTTCATTTTTCAACTAAAAATAAGTTTCATTTTACCAGTAACTTTTTTGTAAATGGGCTTGGTCTACTAGGTGGACTGTTTTTACTTTGTTATTTTAGTTATAAGTTTTTTAGAGAACGTTATATTTAAAATCTTTTACCTTTTCCTTGATTCACGTTCTCTGTAAATAAACTTTATCGGTATACCAGTATAAGATGATTTCTCGCGAATTTTATTTTCTAAATATCTTTCGTAATTACTCGGAAGGAGACTTTTCTTGTTACAAAATAATATAAAATTTGCTTCTGGAATAGCCCTTGATGAAACACTGTCTTTTGACATTGTGGCGTACAAAAGTTTAAACCTTTTTCCTCCTTTTCCTGATGGGGGAGGATGAGCAATTAGTGAATCCTGTAATAATCTATTTAATGCACCAGTATTAAGGTTTTCTGAGGACGATTTTCTGATCTGCTCAATTGCAAAAAATAATCTCCTAATTGATTCACCGGTTTTTGCAGAGGTGGCTACAACAGGAGCGTAAGGAAGGAAAAATAATTTTTCATCTATTTCATCACTGATTAAACCTAATCGGTCGCTTTTTGATGCTGTGGGATGATAAAGGTCAAATTTATTAGCAACAATGACACATGGTGAACCAGCGTTGTTAATTAGATTAGCGATTTTCCTATCTTGCGATGTTGGGCCTTGTGCAGCATCAACTACAAGAGCGCAAATATCAGCCCTTTTGATACTGGACTTAGTTCTCATCCCGCTAAATACCTCAACTGATGTATTCTGTTTATTTCTAGATCGCAGACCGGCAGTATCTATTAATGTATAATCAATTCCTCCATGAGAAAATGGAACATCAATTGCGTCTCTTGTTGTTCCTGCGATATCACTAACTATGGTTCGAGTGTCGTTTAATAAAGCATTTATAATTGAAGATTTGCCAACATTTGGACGCCCTACAAGCGCAATGTTTAATTTCATATTATTACTGCTGGCGGTAGCATGGCTATCAGGCAATGTTTTACTAACAGTATCTGCGAGGTCTTTAATTCCAAAATTATGGGCAGCGCTTGTTGCGAAAGTGTGGTTAAAACCCATTGAGGAGAAATCATCTACTAATTTGATTTTTGATTCTTCATCAATTTTATTAACTATAAGGAAAATATCTTTTTCAGCTTTACGCAGTTGGGACGCGATCTCTTGGTCTACAGGTGTTTGTCCCTCTGTGCCATCAACAACAAATAATATTAATTCCGCTGATTCCAGTGCTATATCTACTTCTTGCTTAATAATAGTATTAAATGAGTCATCTGGATTTGACCCTATTCCGCCTGTGTCAATTAATGAAAATGGGGAACTTGATAGGTTACATGAGGCAATAATTCTATCTCTTGTTACACCGGGTTCATCATGAACAATTGAAATCCTTTTTCCTGCTAATCTATTGAATAATGCAGATTTACCAACATTAGGTCTACCAACAATGGCGATTGTTCTATTAGTTGTTGGATGAGACATCGTTTATTGAGGGTAGTTGTATGAGTCCGTTATGGATATACATTATCGCTGACCAGATAGCAAAAAAACTTGTCAATAATGATAATGATAAACAGAGTGAAACTGATTCTACAGTTAAAGAACAGTATACCATTAATACTTGAAGAAAAGTTGCAATTTTACCAGTCCAATGGTGATTTATTGATATGTCGCCTGAAATGAGACCTATAGAGATTGCCCCTGAAATTTGTATTGATTCTCGCGCAACGATTAAAGTCGTATAATATAGCGGCAGTGGGTTTCCACAATCAACATAGGTTAATGCCAAAGTTGTTGAAATTATAAGGATCTTGTCTGCAACTGGATCGAGAAATGAACCCAATCTAGTAATTAAATTAAATTTTCTCGATAAATAACCATCTAAAATATCAGAAATAATTGCTATGGAAAATAGAGTTAATATCCAAAATGTGTATGATGATTTAAATCCAAGTTCTTTAATCTTTTCATGATGAGTTAAAATAAGATAAATGATGATTGGTGTAAGGATAACCCTTATAAAAGTAATTTTTGTAGGTAAGTTTATCATTACAATGATTAACAATTTAATGATATCAGAGATATAAAGTGAATGAAAGTAACCAACTAGTTTAATTAATTAAAGATACAATGGTTCACAGTAAATTCAAAGGTAGTGGTTTAAAAGGTTTACATGATCTAAACTCTGTTGATGATATCGGATCATTACTTAGGCAACTAAATATTTCACCAGTTAAAGCTTTGGGGCAGAACTTTCTTAGAGATGCCATTACCTCAAAAGCTATTGTCGAATCATTAAATTGTAATGGCGATGACATTGTGATTGAAATTGGACCTGGCTTAGGTGCTTTAACTCAGCATCTAATTGGAAAAGTAAAGAAACTCATATTAATTGAATTTGATAAAAACATTGCAAATTTACTCACTGATATTTTTGATGGCCATCCTGATGTCGAAGTTATTAATGAAGATGCTGTAAAATTTGATCTCACTTCTTTTTATGCGTTTGGAGGGGTTAAAGTTATTGGTAATCTTCCATATTCCTCGGGCAGTGAAATTTTAAGGAACTTCCTAACATTTCCGACACCTGTTACAAAGGCTGTTTTTATGTTGCAAAAAGAGGTAGCAGAGAGGTATGCAGCACTTCCAAGGACAAAATCATATGGTATTAATACCGTGCTTATAGGTAGTAGATGGGATGTTGAAAAATTAGACGAAGTTTCATCAGAGCCTTTTTTTCCACCTCCTAAAATCAAATCATTAGTTATAAGGTTAGAGTTAAAAAAAGAAGCTTATTATAAACCTTTTAATGATCGAGTTTTAAAACGGGTTCTAACTTGTGGTTTTAAAGAGCGACGTAAACAAATGAAGAAGCGAATGCCTTTACGTGGTCTTGAATGGGAGGACTTGTGTTCGGCAATAGATATCAGCACACAATCTCGGGCCGAGGAATTGAGTGTAAAGCAATGGATCGAGGTCGCGAGGTTGTTGGATGAAAATCCTCTTAAGGATATACCTCAGAGAGATACTGAGATGTTTGATGTTGTTGATAATGATGACAATGTTACTAATCAAGCTGATAGGGTTACTATTCACAATGAAGATTTGTTACATAGAGCAGTACACATTTTTGTATTCAATCGTTTTGGAAAGTTGTTTCTCCAGAAAAGATCATTATATAAAGATAGCTCACCAGGGCTTTGGGACTCCAGTTGTTCAGGTCATTTAGATTCTGGTGAAAATTATGAATCAGCTTCTATACGAGAATTAAAAGAGGAATTAGGAGTTAAATCGAGAATTGAATTCATTACAAAGCTTATTCCATCAGTAAATACAGGTTGGGAATTTATAGGTTTATACTCTTGTTCTCACAATGGCCCATTTAATTTTCCTTATAGTGAAATTGAAACTGGTGAATTTTTTGATTTAGAGATTATATCCAATTGGATTTTTCATAGGCCTAAAGACTTCGCCCCTGGCTTTATAGAGTGCTTTAAGGTATATATAGGTAAAAATGATTGTTTATAATCATTCAATGTTTTCAATCCAGCCAGCTTCAATCAGAGAGTCTCTATAAACTTGATTAATCTCAGGTTTGTAGATTTTATTTGCAGCTATTAACCATGAATTGGCTTCATTGGTATCATCGTTATGAAATTCGATGGCCGCATTTCCATAATAAAATACTGGTACATCATCAAGAAAGTCATAACTTTTGAGAACTAGTTTAGCCGCTTCAATGTCGTTCTGTTTTAAGTGGCAAATGAGAATTTTGTACTTAACTAAAGAGGAGGTTGTGCTTGGTAGTTCTTTATGGTTAGAAAGAAATTTTTTAAATCCGGTTTCGGCTAATTCATATTGTTTTTTAACGAACAGCATTTCGTTTAAGTTGAATTTAGTCATTATTCCTTTTGGATCTAGCTCAAGAGCTTTTTTAAAAGATGATTGAGCTTGATCAAAATCTCTAATTTTGGTGTATGCAGCACCTTTTAGATTAAATAATGGAGCGTAATCATTAACGATACTCTCAGCGGAAATTATTTTTTCCAGAGCCTCTTGAACTCTAATTCCTGTGACGAGTTGCGCGGCTTCTCTTAATAAAAGGATTAATTCATTTTTCTCAGTGTTGTCTAAAGAAGTGAATTTCTTAGACTCTGTTGATTGACTTGCAGCATTCTGGGAAAAAGCAGCGATAGTTGAAACTAATATGAATAACTTAAAATGAACTATTCGTAGAAAGTGGAAATTTAATAGCGCCATGACTTAAATCTGTGTTCAGATAACAGATAAGTCAATGTTGGTGTGGATTTCTTATGAAAGAAATTATTTTTGATCAAATTTAGTCGATGACAGTCTCTGGTGTGGTGCTTAAATTTGAATTATTCCTTTCAAAATTTATAACCTTACCTTGATCTAAGCTTTCAGATAGCCACTTAAACATTTTTTCAATTTCAGAATTTGAATTTCTGAGTTTGCTTACTTGTTCCCATGCAAGTTCATTTCTTGGCCTAGATTCAGAAATCTTCTGATAATTAATCAATCTGAAGAGGCCTTCAATTTCACGTTCTGAAAAATGTTGTATTGCTCCTGGTTCAGGTAAGTCATCAAGAGTCTCATTGTCTAGACCATAACTTGTAATCCCAATCCCGAATTCTTGTCCTAAATTTCTTAATTCATTAACTATATCTGTATCTTGAATGGGTGAAGCAATTACTAGTTCGCCAAAGTGTGCCCATCTAGAATTACTCAAACATTGGAAAAAATCTTCTCTGTATGAATTATCCTGAATTTCAAGTTTCATTTTCATACTTCTCAAAGTAAAAGGTTGCGAACCAAAGCTTTTTTGAAGTTGCAGCATATCAGCATCTAGTTCTAAACGAGATGAATTGAATCCAGTTTTCCAAGTGACAGAAATTAAATCAGGGTATTTCCATAGATCCTCGTAATCAGCTTCTTCACCAAAAGTGTTTTCTAAATTAAAGGGGAACTTTCCTTCAACTTTTAGGCATTGAGCCACAATTGCTCTAAATTTATTTGCTCTTAATAATGCTTCGTTAGATGTAGTGTAACCGAAAACATCACCAAACGTTGCTTGGCTTGGGGATATCATATGTCTAGCACTCTTCATTGTGTTTAGAGTGTTGGTTCTTAGATAATAACCCTGACCATGTTCAACTTTAGCAATTGGTGAGCTTGGATCACATGACATAATTGAGAAATGATATCTGAGTGTCGCGTCGCTATATTTTTGATCTAGTTTGAGTTTAACGAGCTCAATTAATTCAGTTCCCTTTATAGCATTCTTTGGGGCTGATGGTAATATCTCTGGAAGGATTTTACGTAGATGCTCTCGCAGACTCATTTTTATTTTATAGTTTGTGTTATTTTCGACTTAAAAGGGGATTTATTTTATAATTTTTACACTGCTCTAAATATAAGGTCCATATCCAAACGTATTTAATTTTCATTAATCGCAATGTTAAGTTGTTGACTTAATATTTAATTTTTCCTAGTTCAGCAATTAAATATATTATTTTTGAATTATTTTGTATAAACCACGTCATATTTATAGAATTTATGTAAATATATCTAACTGATGAAAACGATTCATTTACTAATATATCTTATTGCTTTATTGCCACTATCTGGTCAAGAGGGTATTACTCTTCCTGAAAATTCAAAACAGGCTAGTAAAATTTTATCTCAGGTAAGATATGCTTATCCTCAA
Organism: Verrucomicrobiales bacterium; assembly: GCA_013911195.1. Taxonomy (GTDB): domain Bacteria; phylum Verrucomicrobiota; class Verrucomicrobiia; order Verrucomicrobiales; family DEV007; genus EC70. The sequence goes on from JACETS010000001.1 coordinate 11,644, forward strand.
AAAACATTAAACTTTAGAGGTGAAATTAGACCGAGAAGAATTGGATTCAAAATGATTCCATTAAACCTATCTTTTAATTCTCAATTAATTAAATTTGAGTTTTTTAGCGAAAATAATTCTACAAAAATAATTGATGAAACTATAAGCCTAGATTTCAGGGATGATAAAATCAATGTTCTTAGAGCATATGATTCACTTACTAAAGAAATCAAAGACGATGATTTAAGCAATAGTATTCGAGGAACTGACATTTCATACGATGATATAGTAATGAGATTCTTGGACTGGCCGAATCCAGTCCTTCTAAAAATTGAAAAAGCCAAGGGTGGGAAAGCTTGGAAAATTCGATGTGCTAACCCAAATAAGAGCCAGCTTTATTCAATTGTAGATGTCTGGGTTTCTCAAAGAAGCGGAGCCATTGTAAGAATGAATGCTTATAATAAAAAACGTAGAATTGTTAAAAGTTTCGAAGTCGATAGTATTCAACAAATTAAAGGTGACTGGTTTGTTGAAACTATGATCGTTAGAACGTATCCAGAGGATGGTAAATCAAAGCCAACTAGTAGTTTTCTTAAATTAGTGCCTAAAAAGTGACATTAACTTTTTTCAAATCTTTTAACTTTTACTCTTGCCGCACCTTGGGTGTTTGTTAAAGAATGTATGTTAATAACATATATCAATTATTATGAGTAAAATTATCCCTTTAATTAGTTCAGGTATCGCAGGCCCAATCGGAGTTCTACATTTGCCCAGGTTGTGGCAAAAAGTTTCTTTAGATAAAGCCGGCAAATTGCATGATGATTACCCTGCTATCGGTGCAGGATATGATCAAATGGTTCTAGATGGAATTGGAATCGATAAGGAAGCTTTTTCAAGCTTTATGGAAAGTAAGCCAACCTATCCCCAGTTAGAAAAATGGGTGTTAGATCAAAAAGGAGGTTCTCTGGATGCTGATTCTGTAAAAACTCTAAACGATAGTATTATTGGATACAATCATGATGACGATACACGTAAGAGTATTTTAGACGCTAGTGGTATAGAGGATGATGGTTCAATCCTTGATGCAATTAATCTAAACAACTTGGAAGATTGGTGTGATTTTCACGCTCAAGAAATTGCATAACATTTCACTTAATTATTAAAACATCAAAAACCTGACGTGTTAATGCGTCAGGTTTTTTTTATTTTAATTATTTCAATCAATTATCTAAAATAAGCTCCATGAATTCAAAATGTTCATTTTTTCTTTTTTATATTTTACTTATTTGTTTTTCCTTTGGAGATAAAATTCAACTTGAACTACGTGATCGAGTTAAGGAGTCGGATGATTTTATTGTCCGTCTTAGAGACCAAGAGTGGGATCCAAATAATACAGCAGTATTAATATGTGATATGTGGGATTCTCACCATTGCTTTAATGCTGTTAAAAGAGTTGAGCAACTTGCACCAAGAATTAATCGACTTGTTAATGTAATGAGAAATAAAGGTGCCATTATTATACATGCTCCCTCATCATGCATGAACTTTTATAAAGATACCCCAGCAAGAAAAAGGGCTATTGATTTACCTGATTCAAAATCTCTTCCTGATGATATTAGTAATTGGTTACATTGGATAGATGAGGAAGAGGAAAAGGCAGGATATCCTATAGATCACTCTGATGGTGGTGAAGATGATGATCCAGATGACCATGCAAAATGGGAACAAAAGTTGATAGAGCAAGGGAGAAACCCGAGATCCCCATGGATTAGGCAGATTGAGACAATTGATATTGATCAATCAGTTGATTACATCACAGATAGTGGTGTTGAAAATTGGAACATTTTAGATTCCCATAAAATACAAAACGTATTACTTGTTGGAGTTCATACAAATATGTGTGTATTAGGTAGGCCATTTGGTCTTAGGCAACTGGCTAAGAATGGGAAAAATGTAGTTTTGGTAAGGGATCTAACTGACACAATGTACAACCCAAAAATGGAACCTAAGGTTAGTCATTTTACAGGGACAGACTTTATTGTTAATCATATTGAGAAGTATGTTTGTCCTACTGTGAAAAGTTCGAAGATCCTTAATGGTAGTTCATTTAAATTTAGAAATGATAAAAGACCAAAGATTCTTTTTTTGATAGGAGAAAGAGAGTATTTAACATCCAAAACATTGCCGAAGTATGCAGATGCCAACTTATTAAGTAAATATAGAGTAGAGTTTCTGTTTGCAGCAGATGGTCAAAGTGACTTTGGCGATATTCATAGTGAGATTTCTGATGCTGATCTTTTGTTTCTTAGTGTCCGAAGACGAGCTCTTTCAGATAAGGACATGTTGAGTGTCAGGGATTTTATTATGAAGGGAAAACCAGTTTTAGGAATTCGTACATCTAATCACGCGTTTTCTTTGAGAGGTAAATCTCCGGATACAGGCTACCAGGTATGGGAAAAATTTGATGAGCAGGTATTTGGAGGAAATTACACTAATCATTATGGTAACAAAATTTTGGCAATTGCTGAAATTAATCCAATTAAGCATCCAATTTTAGAAGGGTTACAACTCAAGAAATATGACACAGGAGGATCTCTCTATAAGGTGCTTCCACTAAAGAAATCAACGACTGTATTGCTTAATGGAAAAGCTCCAGAAATAAATGCAAATCAACCTTTGGCATGGACAAATAAAAATGATTTCGGTGGCCACAGCTTTTATACATCACTGGGGCATATAAATGATTTCGACAATAAGGAATTCGTCAAAATTTTAAACAATGCTGTCGATTGGCTTATTGATGAATCTCCTAAATTAGAACGTCTAGATAAAAAAAAACGAATCCATGAGGAAGTTGATGGTGCATTAAGTCCTGAGAATTCTCGTTCACTGATAGAGGTTGGCAATGATCTCGAAATTGATTTAGTTCTAAGTGAACCTATAATTAAACAGCCCTTACATATTAGTTTTGATCATAAAGGGCGATTGTGGGTTGTTCAATATTCTCAATATCCTGATCCTGCTGGACTTAAACGCTTAAGCAGAGATAAGGTTTGGAGGGTTGCATACGACAGAATGCCACCACCACCACCACATAAGAGTGATTCAATATACCGAGGTGCTGATAAAATTTCCATTCATGAAGATACTAATGGAGATGGAATTTATGATAAGCACAAAATTTTTGCTGATGGATTGAATATGGCAACAAGTGTGGCACATGATGGTAGAGGTGTGTGGGTAACAAATCCTCCATATTTATTATATTATAAGGACGAGGATGGAGATGATATTCCAGATTCAAAGCCAATAGTTCATTTGCAGGGATTTGGTCTAGAAGATTCGCACTCTATTGCGAATAGCCTTGTGTTAGGTTTAGATGGATGGGTTTATGGAGCCCAGGGTAGTACTATTAGTGCATCAATAGTTACAAACCTTTCTCCAAAAAAAGTAAATCCAATTAATTCAATGGGACAGAATATTTGGAGATATAACCCTCAGAAAATAGTTTATGAAATATTTGCTGAAGGTGGTGGTAATGCATTTGGTCTGGAGATTGATTCTAGGGGCCGAGTTTACTCAGGTCATAATGGAGGTAATACGCGAGGTTTCCATTATATAAAAGGTGCCTACTATCGTAAAAGTTGGGGTAAGCACGGATCGCTCACAAATGAATTTGCATATGGTTTTTTCCCTGCGATGGCAAACGCTCAAGTTGAGAGATTTACTCATCAATTTATACTATACGAAGATGATGTTTTACCTAAGAGATTTCATGGGAAATTACTAGGTGTTGATGTCCTTCATAATAACGTTGTTATGAGTGAAATGATTACATCGGGATCTACCTTCCAAACAAAGGATAGAGAGAGGTTTATAAAATCCGGTGACCCATGGTTTAGACCAGTAATGATCACTGACGCACCTGATGGATCAGTGTATATTGCAGATTGGTATGATAAACAGGTTAATCATTACAGAAATCATGAAGGTCAAATGGATAAGAAATTGGGAAGAATTTACAGGATCCGTAATAAAGATTTTAAGTTCAATAAGAAAATTGATTTTACCAAATTGGATCAGTCGGACTTATTAGATCAACTAGATTCAAATTCTCGATCAAATAGACGAACCGCATTTCATCAATTGAAACTTCGCTTTGGATTTGATGATTTATCAGTTGATTGGAAAAATAATCCGAAAAATGCGACACAGTTAAACTATCTTATAAATACAGGATTAAAGATCAATTTAAAGGAAATCAATGATCCTGGAGTTAAAGGATACGCTATTAGATTGTTATGTGAAAATTCTCGTTCAAATGATTACTTTCAACAATTTAATCAAATTTCTCTGAATGAGAAAAATAAAGAGGTCGTCTCCCAATTAATATCATGTCTGCCGCAAATAGAATTTACTCAAAGGGCTAAGTTAATCACAAACTTATTATTGAGGGATGAGATTAGATTAGATCCATGTATTCCTTTGCAACTGTGGTGGGTTTTAGAGGCTATGGTTTCAGATGATAATTCATTTCTCAGGGAGATCTTTTCTCGTCGTGATGTTTGGAGTTCATTACTTGTTAATGACGTAATCATAGAGAGACTAATGAGAAGGTTCTCTACTGAAGAGACAGTTAATGGATACAATATATGCGAGTTTTTGCTAAAAAGTGCACCTACTAATGAGGCTAAAGTTAAACTTATTAATGGTTTCTTGAAAGGGGGGGAGATGGCTAATTACAGTTCATTACCCAAGGGATTAATGACTGCATTTGAGGATAATAAGAAACTTTTACCTCTTGAGCTGAGATTAAGAGTCTCTCAGAAAGAGGCTGTTGATGAAGCAATTGTCTATATTAAAAATAAAGATACTAATACAAATGATGCTGCCAAAATGCTATTAGCATTATCCTTAATAAAGAGTGATAAAGTTTATGATTTTCTATTAAATTATACCGATATCCAAAAAGATGAAAAAATTGAAATTGCTTTAATGTCAGCTTTGAATGGTTTTGCTCACAAGGAAAAAGTTCAAAGCGCTTTATTTAAGAAATTAATTACTTCTAATCAATCAGTTAAAGAAAGCATACTTGAATTATTTTTAAGTGATCCTAATTCAGCAAATTATTTAATTAGAAAGATCGATGCTGGTGAGTTTTCATTACCATTGAATAATTTTTCCCTCATTGAAAAATTAAAGGCACATGATTCTTCAAATATAAAAAAGTTTCTTGAACGAAAGAAACTTTCAACGGTAAGAAGTGTGCCGTCTTTTCTTGAGCATGAAATTTCTAGAGTAAAAACTATTATTGAAAATGGTGGGGGTAATCCCAAGGCGGGTGAATCAATTTTCAAGGCCCGATGTGCCGGATGTCATAAAATGTTTGATGTAGGTGGTCAAATTGGACCTGATCTCACAAGTTATCAGAAGAATGATCAGGACACATTATTAATTAGTATAATCGCTCCTGGAGCAGAGATTCGTGAAGGTTATGAGAATGTAATTATTAAAAATAAAGATGGTATGGTTTTTTCAGGATTTTTACTAGAGGAAACAAAAGCACATACAAGATTAAGGGAATTGAGTGGAGCTAGTAAGTTATTTAGAAACTCAGAAATAAATTCGAAGATTAATACTGGAGTTTCATTGATGCCCAATGGTTTACTAAATGGATTGGATGAGGGGCAGTTGAAGAATCTTTTTGCTTATTTAAGAAGTACAACTCCGCCTTTTTGACCAGACTAATTTGTCTGGTTTCGATGAACCCATACGCTTTGACAAAGTCCTAGCATAAATAGCATCATTAGAATAAATGTTCCTCCATAGCTAATAAATGGCAAAGGGAGGCCTGTTATAGGAACTAACAGTACGCACATGCCAACATTCATAAAGACATGGAAAAATAGAAGTCCGATAAATCCAGCAATAATCATTCTTCCAGTCATATCTTTTGCTGAGTAGCACATATAAATTAAAATTAAAAGAAGTGATAGAAATAACAGCAATAATATTGCGGACCCTCTAAAGCCATGCCTTTCTGCGATGGTCACAAAAATAAAATCATTGATAGCAACATTGGGTGGAACAAAACCCATTTCCGTTACCAAGTTTGAATTGTTGTTAATTGTATTATCGTTATAGATAGTATTGGTAACGGAATCGTTCTTCTTAGACTTTCCTAGATAGCCGGCGGATCCTATTGCTATCATATTGTGTTTAGGGACCCATGCAGCACCTTGTTCATCAACAGGTCTTTCATTAAGCATGTTAAGCCATGTTTCAATTCGTTCTTTCTGATAATTTTTGAGTCCAAAGAAATACAATATTGGCAAAACTATTAATCCGAATTGTATAATAACTATGATGTATCTAAATAATACTTTTCCTATGAGTAATGATGTCATAAAGATGACAATCCATGCCATCGAGGAACCAAAATCTGGTTCAATTAAAATAATGAGACATGGCAAAGCTGCTATTGGAGCAGCAATTAGAATTTTGACATAGGATTTCTTAAATATTGGAAATTTTTTTGGCAGTTCTCCAAAAATGACAGCAAGAAATAAAATTCCAGAGATTATTGCGAGTTGTGATGGTTGAAAAGTTAGTCCACCAATGGTAATCCAACTCTCTGCTCCTGAAAGTTCGGTGTTAGTTGATAGGAGTAAAATGACAGATGTTATATATGCAGGTAATGCTCCCCATTTAATCCAATTGTAGTCAATTAATGTTGCTCCAAAGAAAAAAATTATTCCAATGCATATCCATTTTATTTGATCATACCATTTTGAATTTAATACAGAGTTCTCAAAATAGGCAGTGGCTTCATGTATCGAGTAAACCCCAATAGTTAGAAGAACTGCTGTTACTAATACAAGCAACCAGTTCATCCCGAGAATTTTCAGGAATAGTGGAGTCATTTTTTATTTAGTATAAATATTTGTTATCAATCATTTTCAAATAAAAAAGTACTTAAAGGGCTTGTAGCTGATCCCTTAGATGAGGTTTCATGTGATCCAAAGAGGAAATCGGTTCGACCATTTTCTATAGAGCCTTTGAAGGCTTTAGAAATTAGTATAGGATCTGATGAAATGGCTATCGCAGTATTAATTAATACTGCATCCGCGCCCATTTCCATTGCTTCAGAGGCATGACTGGGTTTTCCTATGCCAGCATCAACGATGACAGGTACGGTTGCCTGCTCAATGATGATTTCAATTTGTTTTCTATTCTGAATACCAAGATTAGATCCAATTGGAGAACCAAGAGGCATTACAGTAGAAGCTCCCACATCTTGTAACCGTTTAGCTAAAATTGGATCAGCATTTATATATGGAAGAACAGTGAATCCTTCATCTACTAATAACTTAGTTGCCTTGAATGTTTCAACTGGATCCGGTAGTAGATATTTCGGGTCTGGATGAATTTCTAATTTTATCCATGGCGGAAGTCCAGCTGAGCGTGACAACTTTGCAAGTCTTACAGCTTCTTCAGCATTATTTGCTCCGCTTGTATTGGCTAATATTAAATATCTGTTATTATCTATAAAATTAAGAATATTTGCTGACTCGTCCTCTTCACTATTTAAATTTGCTCTTCGTAAAGAAACGGTGACAATTTCTGTTCCAGATGCTTCCAATGATTCTTTCATGACGTCATTTGAGGAAAACTTTCCGGTTCCTAAGAGAAGTCTTGAATTAAAGGTTCTATCTGAAATAACTAATGAGTCCACGATTTGAGGAAATTAAATGTTACTATCACTATACATAGCAAATGTAATTGAATAATAAATTAAATTTCCTTTCTATAAGTCTAAATTGTGCTTTTTTCATATTATAAATGGAAACATTAATCCCTTTTCTTGCGATAATTTCATTTATTATTGGTGCAAGTATTGGGTCATTTCTTAATGTTGTTATCTATCGTTTGCCGAGAGGCATTTCAGTCAATAAGCCAAGACGTTCATTTTGCCCAACTTGTAATTATAAGATTCCATTTTACCTAAATATTCCAATTATTAGTTGGTTGATATTATTAGGTAAATGTAGAAACTGTTCATCTAAAGTTTCTATACGGTATCTGTTGGTTGAATTGATTTCCGGAGTATTGTTTCTAGCTTGTTGGTTAATTTATGCCTCGCCACTATCTGGGCAATTTCAAGTTACTTACTATTTAGTATTACCGGGATGGTTCCTAATTTCTTTATTGATCTCAGCATCATTGATTGATTATGAGCACCAAATTATTCCTGACGCCTTAAATGTAATTGGATTAATTTCAGGACTTATTTTTGCAATAATGTTCCCATTAATACCTTTTAATATAATGGGTGTTGATTCATTTTTTAATAGCGATGAAATCACTTGGTATAAATCGTTTATAATTTCGTTACTAAGCGGAGCTTTTGGATTTTTAATTATATACAGTATCGTTTTTCTAGGTAAAATCGTTTTTGGAATAAAAGTCCTTAGTAAGAATAAGTCTAATGAATGGAGCATTGTCGAGGGAGAAGAGAATCCAGTATTACTTTTTGATGACCAGGAAATAAACTTCGAGGATTTATTTTTTGTTGGTACAGAAAAATTAGTATTTGAATGTCAAAAATTTGATTTAAATGGAAACGAAATTATTACTGATAAGGTTAGCGTCTTTTATGATCGAATAGATTATAACAATGAGTCCATAGAAATTAGTGACTGGGTCTCTGTAGGAGGAAAATCCGTTAAAATTACTTATCATCGAGAAGCAATGGGATTCGGTGATGTTAAGTATATGGCAATGATTGGTGTTTTTATTGGATGGAAGGGAATTCTATTCACATTATTTACAGCTTCTATTATTGGAACTGTTGTAAGCTTGCCTGGTAAAATCTTAAAGAGTGATAATGCCTTGAATAGAATCCCATTCGGTCCTTTTTTATCATTAGGGGCAATTATATGGCTGTTTTATGGCCCTCAATTACTGGATTGGTATATAAATTTGATAAGTATGGGTAATCCATAAAGTGACTAAAACGCTATGCATTCAGCCTTTTTTAAATATATAATTTTTTTGATTCTCACACAATTTTTTATCATTCCTTCTGAAGCGGATCGATTATCTAAATTTGGTTATAGCGATGATTATGAAGGCGTTTCTAAGCTTTTGAAAAATCTTAACAATGATTATGATGCTGATTTAATCAATGATCTTATAAGCAAGCTTGAATCAAATGATTTTGGCGTAAGGGAAAAAGCAACGTTTGAGCTAAGCCAGATACCTTTGTTGGATAGAGAAGAAATACAATTGAAGTTAGATGGGTTTTCTTTAGAGCAAAAAACAAGGCTTCAAAGAGTTCTTAAGGAAAACAGCCATGAAAAATTCATTAAATTATTGATAGTTATGAACGAATCAATAGTTGAAAATAAATATAAGGGGTTGCTTAAGGAGTTGTGGAAATCTACAGATAAAGTTAAATCCCAACAATATAGTAATTTATGGGATGTCTACCGTGATGCTAGTATTGAAACATCAGTAAATGATGATGTAAATCTGATTAAAAATTCGGTGTTAAGTGATAATGGTATTATTAGGTATTCCAGTATACCGACATTAATTAAAATATTGGGCAAAGAATCTGAATCGTATCTTTTGAAATTAGTAAATGATAATAACGATCAAATAAAATGGGCTATTTCGGAAGCTCTGATGAATTTTCAAAATCCACAATGTCTTATTCCATTGGTTGATTTATTAATGTGTGATCAAGACTTTGGTCTTAGGTGGAGAAGTCTTGAAGCTCTAAGAAAATTAACAGGACAAGAATTTGGTTATTATGCAGCAGGTAATGCCGATGAAAGAAAGGAACCAGCAAAAAAATGGAGTAAGTGGGTAAATGATAATCTGGAAATAGCTGATTTAAAATTTAATAATGCGGCATCTAATAAAACTATCTCTTTGTTCAATGGAATTAATCTAGATAATTGGATTGAAAGACCACTGGATGGATTTCTTGCAGGTGGTGGAGATGATGGGTGGGAAGTCGTTGATGGAATGCTTCTAACAAAGAAGGGTAAAAGAAGTGCGCTTGTCACTAAAACAAGTTTTTTAGACTATGAATTAAATTTTGAATATAAATTATTAGAAAGAACTAGTGATAGTGGAATTGGAATTTTCGTAGGCGAGAAAAATAACGGTTATCTTGAAGTACAGCTTTATCCCAATAGATCTGGGGATTTGTATAAAATAGGATCAAATGTTGAATTTAAATTAGATGATGGAAATGTGTTAGCATTTTCTTCTCGAAAATTTAAAGAGGGTAATGAAGAAAATGGGGAGTGGAATAAGATGAATATTAAAATTATTAACGGGCAGACAGAGGTTTCTGTAAATGGTGAAATACAAAATCGTGCCTTTAATGATCAAATGAAACCATCAAAAATACTCCTTAGGAATGAGGGGAGTAGTGTGGGGTTTAAGAACTTTATTCTAAAAAAGTTGTAAAAATTATCTCTTAGAAAATTGGAACCTTTTTCTTGCACCAGGCTGGCCAGCTTTCTTGCGCTCTTTTTTTCTAGAGTCTCTAGTCAATAGCCCTTCAGATTTAAAAACTTCTCTAAGTTCTGGATCGTTCTTCAGTAGAGCTCTTGCAATTGCTAGTCTAACTGCACCGATTTGACCAGTTATACCTCCGCCGTTAGTGGTGACATTAAGATCCCATGATTTAGGCTGATTAGCCAATTGCAATGGATGTAACAAGTTGTTTTGGAGGGCTAATGTAGGAAAATATTCTTCCATAGGCTTTTGGTTAACAGTTATTGTACCATCTCCAGGCTTCATTTGAATCCTAGCGACCGCTGTTTTTCTTCTGCCTACTGAGTTTATTGTCGAACTATCGCTCATTGAAATTTGTATTTATATATATTCGTTAAAGTTGAATAGAGGAAGGATTCTGGGCTTCGTGCTTGTGATCAGGGCCAGCATATATCTTCAATTTTTTGATTATTTGTCGACCTAATCGGTTTCGAGGGATCATCCCTTGGACTGCAAATTCAACTAATCTTTCTGGTGCTTTTTCTCTAAGTGTTGCAGGGGTGTCTTCATGATGACCGCCAACATATCCCGAATATCTATGATAAATTTTTTGTAGCTCTTTTCTTCCGCTCAGTTTTACCTTATCTGCATTTATAACGACAACAAAATCTCCTGTGTCAACATGAGGTGTAAATATTGGTTTATTCTTTCCCCTTAGCAAAGATGCAGCTCGTACAGCTACATCACCGAGTATTTGGTCTTCGGCATCAATGATGTACCACTCGCGTTTAATATCAGATGATTTAGCTGAAAATGTTTTCATTTTATTAGAATTTCTCAAAAAATGGAGGGCGTGAATTCTAGAGTGCTTATTCCAGCATGTCAACAGCATATCCTACATATATTAGCTATATAACTTTATAATGTATCAAATATACTTATTACTGTTTACACGTAAATAGTGTAATTGGTAAACAAATAACAAATTATTAAAAATATAAATAAAAGGGGAGGTGAATTTTATTTGAACTTGCTTATTTACCAAGTTTTTAAGAATCTCAGCAAATATTAACAATATTATGAAAATTCATAGAGCACTTATATCGGTATCTGATAAAACAGGGTTAATACCTTTTGCTAAGAGATTAAATGATTTAGGTGTAGAGATATTATCAACAGGTGGTACAGCTAAGGCAATTTCAGATGAAGGGATTCCTGTAATTGAAATTTCTGATTATACAAATGCGCCAGAAATGTTTGATGGTCGCCTAAAAACAATTCACCCTAAAGTTCACGGAGGATTATTATTTAGACGTGACCATCCCGAAGATCCTGAACAGGCTGAAAAAAATGATATTCCACCAATCGACCTATTGATTGTAAACCTTTATCCTTTTGAAAAAACAATCGCTAAAGAAGGTGTAGAATTAGAAGAGGCAATCGAAAATATTGATATTGGAGGTCCAGCAATGTTGAGAGCTGCATCGAAGAATTATAAATCTGTAACAGTGATAACAGATATCAATGATTATGATGTTGTAGCAGATGAAATGGAAGAAACGGGTGGTGAAACAAGTCTCAAAACAAGAGAAAGATTAGCGATTAAGGTTTTTTTAAGAACAGGTTCATATGATCAAACCATTGGTAATTTTCTAAATAAATCGCAAGAAACTGATAGCGGATATTCAGTTTCATTACCATTGGCCTCAGAATTAAGGTATGGCGAAAATCCTCACCAAGGAGCATCATTATATGGTAATTTTGGAGATTATTTCAAAAGACTTCAAGGAAAGGACCTTTCTTATACTAATGTACTTGATATTGCTGCCGCTGCCCAATTAGTTTCCGAATTCTTAAGGCCTACCGTTGCGATTCTAAAGCACACTAATCCATGTGGCGTGGGATGTGCGGAAGAAGGTGAGGGATTAAGAGAAGCATGGGAGAAGGCTTTTGAAACTGATAAGCAGGCACCCTTTGGTGGGGTAATAGTTTGTAATCGTCCTTTGGATGAAGCCTTAGCTAGGGTTATAGCAGAAATATTTACAGACATAATTATTGCTCCTGATTTTGACAGTGAGGCTAGGGCCATTTTACAAAAGAAGAAAAGCCTAAGGCTTATAAAAGTAGCCGATGAGTTTTTTACTAATGCTATAAATGATCCTGTTATGCGATCTGCTCCGGGAGGGCTTTTGGTTATGGATGCTGATCCTAAGGTGCTTGGTTTAGATGGTATAGAGGAAAAAGTTAAAACTAAAAGACCTCCAAGTGTTGATGAAATTGAAGCTATGAAATTTGGGTGGAGGGTTTGTAAGCACGTCAAATCTAACGCTATTGTATTTAGTTCTAAAGATAGAACGCTTGGAATTGGAGCAGGTCAAATGTCTCGAGTTGATTCATGTCGAATTGCAATATGGAAAGCAGGTGAAGCAGGATTATCTTTAGAGGGTAGTTCAGTTGCAAGTGATGCTATGTTTCCGTTTGCAGACGGTTTGATCTCCGCCGTTGAGGCTGGTGCAAGTTCATGCATACAGCCTGGTGGTTCGATACGTGATGATGAGGTTATTGCTGCTGCAGATGATCGAGACGTGTCAATGGTCTTTACAGGACATAGACATTTCCTACATTGATAAATTTTTTAAAAATTTGATCAGAAATGGGTTCCTTAAAGCTAGGTGTTAACCTCGATCACATTGCTACTCTTAGGCAGGCTAGATATATTGATAACACTTTTAATTCTGAACCAGATTTAATAGCCTCAGTGAAAAATGCTGTTAAAGGTGGTGCTGACAGCATAACTCTTCATTTAAGAGAGGACAGAAGACATATTCAGGATAGAGATGTTTTTGAAGTTAAGGAAAATTTTGATACCCCGCTTAACCTTGAAATGGCAAATGTACCTGAAATGGTTAATAACGCTCTGAAAGTTAATCCTGAATTTGTTTGTCTAGTTCCTGAAAAGAGAGAGGAGTTAACAACTGAAGGAGGGCTAAATGTAAAACAAAGTTTTGATTCATTGAAGAAAACAACAGAGACGCTTCGCCAAAATCATATCATTGTTAGTTTATTTATCGATCCTGATTTAAATCAAATAGATTCTGCTGCATTATGTGGTGCGAATGCTATTGAATTACATACTGGAAAGTTCGCTAATTCTTCCCTTGAAAGCGATCGTCAACACGAATTAGAAAGGTTGATTTCCGCTTCGAAACACGCAATGGAACTTGGTTTGAAAGTTAACGCTGGGCACGGAATTAATTCAACAAATGTTCCATCTATTTTAACAATACCAAATTTGTCAGAATTAAATGTAGGACATCATTTAATATCTAATTCAATTTTCATCGGAATCGAAAAGTCAGTTAGTGATTTTAAAAATATTATATCTAGTTATAATATTTTAGAATTCTAATTTTTCTGGCTGGCTTTCGATGGGTGCCTCATTGTTAACTTCTTCAATGTCAGCAGGCAAAATGATGTTTAGTAAGCGGTTCATTCCATTTTTAGCATAGTTGCTTTTTGGATATATGCTTTTTGCTTTTAGGTACCACGTCAAACTCATGCCATTATGTTTATCGTTTTCGAGTTTTTCAGCTCTTTTGATTACGCGAACGAATGGGGATACAGTTTCTCCTAACTCAACTGAGAGTTTTAGTAATTCATTGTCATCACTAAACTTTTCTTGTGCTTTTCTTGCAATTTCCCAAGCTCCCCAAGGATTATTGTTATCAGTTAATCCCCTAATTATTGCTATTTCTTGTTCAAGCAATAATACATCATTAAGTATATTCTCTAATTGCTCAGTTCTCTTGCTATCATTTTGCACAGCAGCAATAAATCTGCCTCTATTTTTCATAATTTCTCTTTTATTACCCTGTGCAAGCAGAGTGTCTAATTCATTAAGGGTAGTGACTTGAACATCAGCTATTGATGCGAAAAGATCATTTTGCTCTTTGATTTGTGGATTCAATGGCCATGACTCGATAGCCATTTGCATTTGTTTTTTATATTCATCGGTATTGCCTTTTTGAGCTGCAATTTTGGCCTGAGCAATACTCGTATTACTCATGTTAGTATAAAATTCGATGCCAGCTTTAGCCTTTGAGTAATTGAAATCAAGTGCTTGAATTCTCATTCTTTCAATAATTTCATTAGCTGTTTTGTAGTCTCTAACATCCATAGCGCTTAGTAAAGAATCAGCATCCCTTACAAAGCTTTGAACTTTCAACTTTTTTTCTCTGTCTAGAGTTCTAATTCTTGGAAGATATTCACCGATAAAAAAGGCTTCAGCTAAACGTTTAGAAGCAGTTTCGAGTTCATTCTTGTCGGCAAGAAATTCAAATGCTACAACAGCTTCGTCAACTTCTCTTACCACTTCACTAGCAAACATATCTAATGACGTTACGGTTGGAGTTAGACCTAGTCCCTTAGCCAACATTTTGTCTGCATCAGAATCCTTTTTTATTTCAATAACACCATCACCATCTCTAAACAATCTTCTATATATTCTTGTAGCAATGAGTACATGTTCCCATCTCCTTTGGACCGCAAATTGGAGAATTAGGGCTTGGTACTCTATCTTAGCCTGAACTTCAGATATTCCAATTTTGGTTTTGTTTGCTATTCTTAATGCCTCTATTTCAGCCAATCTTTGAATATAACCAGCCACTCTACCTGTATTGGAGATAGCTTTACCTTGATTTTGTTGCTTGTTTGAACTTTCACCTTTGGCGTTCCTTCGTCGAGCTTCATCAATTAGACTTTCTGACGTGGCGACTTCTACGTTCCAATTTAAGAGTTTTCTTTCTTTATTTAGTGCGGCGTTCTGTTCGGCAAGAGCAATAGCATTTTTTTGACCATAGTATACACCCAATATTGCTTGGGATAATGAGTCACAAAGGTTTGAATCAATGCGATAATTAGAAGCCCTTGGCAGAAGAGATACAGCATCTTGAAGATGATTGTTGCCTCTTTTATGGGGAGATAATGTATCCAATATTTTCCTTAAAACATCACGATATTCTTTGTCATCTTCAGAATTGTCCGCTGGGGTATTTAAATATTTCTCAAAACGTGCTCGCATCAATCTATTGTTATTAATATTCCAATTCTGACCATCCCATGAGAACACCTCAGTTCCAGGATTGAATATGGGAATATCAGTTCCGAGAAAAGGTTTGTCAGATCTCTTAGGTTCTTGATTTATAATAGTTGTTGAGTTGTTTTTTGAGTCTTGATTATTACTCGACGGATTTTCAGTTAAAACTTGTGAATTAGACACAAGTGCCAATGTAATTTTGATTACAGTAAAAATGACAATGAGCTTATAGAATTTCATCTTTTTCGTTATCTGCGAATTATTTCCTTTGCCGTTAATACCTCAGCTACTCCAACTTCAATTTTAAAAGTGAATCTATCACCAATTGCAATGTTAACATCTTTGAATGATGGAGGGATTAACACTGGAATTAGCTGATTGATATTTTCTACTCTCAATGAAACGACTTCACCTCTTTGTGCTGTCCATCTAAGTTTTTCGTTAATTGTACCTGTGACAATCCCTTCATTTCCAAGTAATGTTGAGCCTTCTTTTATATAATCATTAACATTAAACTCGTTAACAGATCGTAACGAATTTTTTTGAGATTTTAATAAGAAAATAACGGTTACAGAAATTATTATCATGATTATAGCAGTTAGTACCATAATCATCGGATTTATTCCTTTTTGTGCTCTCCGAGGCATTAATCAAATATATAATAAGTCTTTGTCATGTGATTACAAATTTCTTGGGAAGATATCTTCTAGTTGCAGGCTTACCATTGAGGTCTTTTTGATCCGCTGTATGCGAAAAATATACCAATAATGATATGTATAACTAGCCAAGCAAAACATATATTGATTGATTGAAGAGATGTTTCTTGTGTGACAGCATCAATTGACTGGCCAAAGTATTCACCCTTCATTGAATCTAATGAACCAGACCATGCCCAATAAGCAGAAATCAAAGGCTGTGTTATGGGGCTAATCCAGTCTGGCAATGCCAATATAGCACCAGATAAAGGAAGCTGAAAACCTACAAGGTAAATTGACAATAAAGAGCTCTGTTCAGGATTGCGCATCATTGCAGATATACCAAGACAAATTGAGGTCATAGAAGCATTAACAAGTAATAATATTATTAACCTTGTTATGATGTTTCCGGGTAATGAAGGAATGCATATTTGAACAAAAATTCCCATCCATATTGATTGTAAAAAAACTAAAGTTGATAAGAAACCAATTTTGCTAAATATATAACTCGATATGTGCAAGCCAGAGAATTTTTCTTTCTCTAATATTTCTCTTTCGCCAGCAATTTCTCTAGATGAGTTATTTGATGCCATCAATGTTAAAAGAATAACTTGGAACATAACCAAGCCAGAAATTAATGATCCAATTTTAACGTGACTTTGGGATACTGATACTTGGTAGTTTAATTGATCGATTATATTTTCATTGGTTTGATTGGGCATTGATTTAGGTTGATCAATTCCATCAAATCCAAACAATGCCACAAGGATTGGGAATAAAAACAACATTCCAAGATGTAATATTATTTGAGTTTTATCCCTTAAAAAGATTTTCCAACGTCGTACACTTAAAGCAAAAAATTGCTCCATCGCATTTGCAGGCGTTAGGTTGTCTGATTTGTTTTTATTAGGCTCAGAACCAATAGATTGTGGCAGCAGATCTTCTTCGTATTTTGTTCTATGTTTAATCCATGAATTATGCCATTCCAAATTGCTTCGATTTGTAAGCATTGGATAAATTTCTTCAGCTGAATTTACGCTAAAATAGTGATTCAAGTTTGATGGTGGACCATGGTAAACTGTATATCCATCATACAAAACAACTACACTGTCGTATAAATCTAGATTGTTGAGGCTATGTGTAACATTAATTATCAGACGGTTGGATGAATTCGAGAGCGAATGCATCAGAGAAACAATTTCATTTTCTGATTTAGGATCTAAGCCACTTGTAACTTCATCGCAGAGTAGCAATTTTGGATTTGTTACCAATTCTAGAGCAAGGCTTAATCTTCTTTTTTGTCCCCCTGAAAGAACATTAACCCGTCTGTCTGTTAATTCACCTAATCCTGTCTGCTCAATAATCGTATCATAAATTTCACTGAGGTGTTTTTTACTGTCTGTCTTAACTCTAAGTTTAATAGATGTTTTGATACTCTCTGATACAGTCAATTCATCAAACGCAACACTAAATTGAGGTACATATCCTAATTCAATGGGACTGAAGTCTTCTTCTGACAAATCTCGATTATCCCAGGTTATTTGCCCTTTATTTTGTTCATTGATACCAGCGATTATCTTTAGTAATGTAGTTTTTCCACATCCTGATGGACCCACTACAGCGACGAATGATCCTTTATTAATTTTTAAATTTGTATCTTTAATTAAATTTATTTCTTCCCCGTCTTTCTTAATGGTGAAATTAATATTTTTAAGATTGAGCACGGTGATTATTTTATCTAACTAATTTGATTGAATCTATTAATTTGATAAATGGGGATAGTTATAAATAATTAATTATAATATTGAGAGTGATAAAAAATAACAAAAAGAAAATAAAACTGCTCAAAGTTTCTCTCTTTACAATTTTATGCACTTTTATCTTCGGTGTATTATTTCTTTTTGTCATATTCATTATTACCAGTTCTTATCTTAAAGGAGGTAAATTCAAAAGATTGATAGAGAGTAAAATTAGTCAAAATCTCAATATTGATGGAGAGTTTGATGAATTTAATTGGTCAGGAGTTTCATTAAATAGCAATACATTTTCTGCTAAAGGTTACTCTGATAATCCTTTATCTAAATTAAGGGTTAATGGGATTAGGGCGAACATCAATCTAGGAGCAATAAAAAATAAAACTTGGGAAGTTTCTTCAGTTGATATTAATCAAATCAATTTCCTTATCGATGAATCTGAGAAGAAATTTCCAAATATATATAAGAATAATGTTAATGGGTTTAACCAAAATGAATCTAATTGGTTAAAAAAATTATTCTTTCCTGATAAATTAATTGTTAAGTCCTTTCGCGTAAATAATATCAATTTTGATTTCAATAATTATCCTCTGAATATTTTAGGAAGAGGTATTTCATTAAACGCCGAGGAATCCTTTATATCAAATTCCTATAAAATTGAAGCCTTCAATGGTGGTATATGGATTGGTGAATTTCCAAAGCTTCTTTTAAAAGAGGGTCATTTTAGAAATATCGGTAATAAAATCATTATGGATAGTTTTGATTTTAATTTATTTGATGAATCAAAGGCCAGGGTCTTTGGAGAAATAATTGTTTCCAAATCCCCATCTTTAGATATGGAGTGTAAATTATCTGATTTGCCAGCTGATAAGATTCTTCCAGAAGACTGGATTAAAAAATTAAAAGGTTTAATAAATATAGATATTAACATCAATGGATCTATTGACGATCCGGTAATTCAGGGGGCTGCACAATTAACCAATGGTAGCCTTGAAGCGTTACCAATATTGGATCGTATTGATGAGTTTCTTGGTACAAGTAAATTTAGAAGACTAGCCTTAAATGAATTTAATATAAAATATTCAGTAGGTAAATCTCGTAGTGTAAATATTGATCAATTCTATTCACTGTCACGAGGAACTGTTTGTTTTACAGGAAATCTCTCATATAAAGATAAAAAAATTGAGGCAGGTAAATATATGATTGGTATAACTCCCGAAACGTTAAACTGGTTAACGTTATCAAAGAAGGAAATACTCAATAATGTTTTTTCGTTTAATAAAAAAGATGCATTTAATAAGGTCTTTAATGAATCGATTCAAAATGATGAATTAAAAATTCCACCTGACGGATTCAAATGGGCCGTATGCCAGATTAATGCTGATAGTCCTGATCCATTTACTAATGATATAAGGAATCAAATTATCAATTCAGGTGGATTAGCCTTATGGGCTGAACTTTATGGATTAAGCAAAGTTGGATTTGAAGCTCTTGATTTAATTGTTGAGACCTCAAAAGAAAAGGGGATAGATATTAACGCTCTCTTATTAAGTGAGAGTTATTCTTTAGATAGTGAATCTTTAAAAAATATTGCTATCAAGCTGGAGATCACTGATCAAATGAATGTTATCTTAGATCAATTGACAGATGATGTATTAGGGCTGCCTAATAAAATTATTAAAGAGGGCGGTAGTTTGTTAGAAAAATTCTTTTTAGGAAATTAGAATTTTACATGTAAGACATTTCAATAAAGCCTTCAAGTTTCCTAATACGAGTAGGATGTCTCATTTTTCTTAAGGCCTTAGCTTCTATCTGTCTAATCCTCTCACGAGTGACTTCAAATTGTTTGCCCACTTCTTCTAAAGTTCTGCTGTATCCATCACATAATCCGAAGCGCTGTTCTAATACAGCTCTTTCTCGTTCGCTAAGTGTATCAAGGACGTCCTTAATCTTGTCCTTAAGCATAGCAAAGCCTGTTGATTCCATTGGATTTTCCGCACTAATGTCTTCAATAAAGTCACCAAAACTTGTGTCATCGCTGTCACCTACAGGTGCTTGCAAAGAGATCGGCTGTTGTGCCATTTTCAATACTGCTCTTACTCTTTGTACAGGTAGATGTATTTCTTCAGCAATTTCGTCAGCACTAGGTTCTCTGCCGTATTCCTGTACAAGTTGCTTTTGAACTCTCATCAACTTGTTAATCGTTTCAATCATATGAACTGGAATACGTATAGTACGTGCCTGATCTGCAATTGATCTAGTTATAGCTTGCCTGATCCACCAGGTTGCATAGGTAGAAAATTTATAACCTCTTTGATATTCAAACTTTTCTACTGCCTTCATTAAGCCCATGTTTCCTTCCTGGATTAGATCCAAGAACGATAAACCTCTATTGGTGTACTTTTTAGCTATTGAAATAACTAATCTTAAGTTCGCCTCAACCATTTCTGACTTAGCGCCAATTGAAGCCTTTACCCATTTTCTTAGTTCTTTGTAGCTGCTTTTGAAGTCGTCCGGTTTGTGCCACGCTTCTAAACAGTACTGGTCCAATTCAATTTTGGAGTCGTTCTTTTTTTCTAGTCTTAAGAATTCCTTATTAAAGGATTGAGCTTTATCAAGAAATTCTTCTACGACGGTTTCTTTAAAGTGAAACCTTTTGTACGCCTTATTGAGTTTTTTAATAAGGTTGTCGTAATCAGTTTCAAGATCTTTTCGTCCTGTAACTCTAGGTTTTTGTAAGGTTGTATAGATTGTTGAAATTTGACGAGATGTGTCAGTCACATTGTTTATGAGTCTTTTTAATGATCTCATATATTTGTCGCGACTGTTTATTTCCTTATCAGAAATAACTCTGTCAAAACGTTCTTTGCTCTCATATAATCTGTTTGCTACTTCCAGATAAAGCTTTGAGGCGAAACCAAATCTATGGAGTATTTCTTGGGCTTTATTTTCAGCCGTTTCGATTCTTTTCGATATCTCTACTTCCTCTTCTCTTGTGAGAAGTGGGACTTGTCCCATTTGCTTTAGATACATTCTGACTGGATCATCAAGGATATCTAGTTTGGCTTGAGGTTTATGTGGGGCGCCTTCTTCTTTTTGCTTTCTGATTTCACCAACTTTATCAACTTGAGAAGCGTCAATAATATCAAACTCCATATTATTGAGTCGCATGATGATAGCTTCGGTCAGAGCAATCGCATTTTGGCCATCATTTTCTAAAGCTTCATTTATATCATCATAAGTTAGATAATCTTGTTCTTTGGCAAGCTTAATTAAGTGGCGAAGTTTTTCTTGTATCTGGGGAGAATCTATATCGAGGGGGGTGTCACTTGTTATAGTTGAATCTCCCAAAGACTGAGTGGAAATAAAAGATTGTGAATTATCCTTTCTTGGTCTTCCTCTTGGCCGTTTAATTCTTGGGTCTCCGATGATTCCATGTTCCTTAAGAATTTTTTCTCTTAATTCCTCTTCCTCTCTAGTGGGTCTACCCCTTCGTCTTTTTGGTAATTCAATAACCCCTTTTATTGTATTAACTTTTTCCATCGGAATATCGCTAATAGAATTCGATGGTTGGTTCTCAGATTGAATTTTATCTGACTTAGATTTGTTTTTACTTCCTTTAGGTCGTCCAACTGAACCTTTTTTCTTCTTAGGCGGTATGGCTACCTTTTTTGAAGCGTTCTTAGGACTAGAAGATCTAGTGTTTTTCTTT
Source organism: Verrucomicrobiales bacterium (assembly GCA_013911195.1). Classification (GTDB taxonomy): domain Bacteria; phylum Verrucomicrobiota; class Verrucomicrobiia; order Verrucomicrobiales; family DEV007; genus EC70. The sequence goes on from JACETS010000001.1 coordinate 33,394, forward strand.
CTGGAGGTAGTGGAGGTTTTTCCCGCCATAAAATTGGTTTGTTACTATGGTTTTTCTTAAAACTGTAGTGAATTTATTCCCGTGATTCTTCAATATTCGTTAGGGCCTTTTTGAAATCAAGTAATTCTTTTCTTTGAGACTCAACTTTGCTCGTTATTGTCAAAATCTCCTCATTTGAGATGCCTTCTTTTCTCGAAAATGTTTTGTTTAGATCAATTTTATCTTGCAAAGATTTTATTTTGAGCCTGATAAGTGACTTTTTGGCATCCACTAATGATAAATGAGCAAAATCCTTCAAAATGATCGAGTTAAGAAAGGTTGATATATGTGAATCTTTCGAAGAAATGAAAGCATTAATATCTTCTGGTTCCTCTGAAGACGGTAGTGATTTAAATAGTTCTGATAAAAGATCGAAGTCTTTCAGTGGTTTTAATTCTTCATTTATATTAATCGAGTTACGAATCCATTCTTTTGTATCAGCATCAGTTAGTGAAAGTTTGATTAAAATTTCTACATCTTGCTCAGCATTAATAATATCATGTTTCTTTGACTCATTTGTACTTGGATGCACTTGAGATGTCTTTTTATTGAATGAGTTGACTACTCGTTTCCTAAATTCGTCTGCAGAGATGCCGATTCTGATTGCTACGTCGTTGATGTAACCGTCCCTAGCTATAGGATCATTAACTTGGCTAATAGTTGTTGATAGCTCATTGGCAAATTGAATTCTATCTCTTGGATTGTTTAGGTTTAATTGGCCTGATAAGGTTTCGATTTGATATTCATGAAAGGGTTTTGCTGATGTCACTAGATCAATGAATTTTTCTGGCCCGAAATTTGTTATTAATAAATCAGGGTCATAGTTTTCAGGTAATTGTAATGCTCTAATGTATACACCTACTTTAGAAATTTCCTCATACGCCCTTAAGCTTGCTTTATAACCAGCTGAGTCTGAATCAAAGCACAAAATAACCTCTCCGTCCTGACCAGTAAATCGTTTTAATAGATTCACGTGCTTATCAGTTAGAGCCGTTCCCAACGGGGCTACGACGTTTTCTATCCCATTCTCGAAGCATCTGATTAAATCAAGCTGCCCTTCACAAATAATAACGGATTCTTTTTTGGCTATTGATCGTTTGCTTTTGTTTAAACCAAAAAACACATTACTCTTTTTAAAAGCTAAAGTTTCAGGCGAGTTAACATATTTTGCGAGTTTGTTTTGGGGAGAAAATACTCTTCCGCTAAATGCTATGGTGTCACCATAGTCATTGTGTAATGGAAACATTATTCGATTTCTAAATCGTGAGTAAACTCCTTTGGAAAAATCTTCCTGATCCCTATATGACATTAATCCACTCGCAACCAATTGTTCATTGTTAAAACCTTGAGACTTACACCAAGTTTGAAAAATATTACCATTTTCTGGAGCCAATCCGATTGTCCAATTCTTCGCAATCTGGATATCAATTTTTCTTTCTTTTAAGTATTTTCTAGCAATACTGGCTTCAGATGAATTGCTTTTAAGCAGATACTCATGGAACCAAAGTGATGCGGTTTGGTTGATGTGAATGATTTTCTTTTTTAGTAAGTTCTCCTTGGTCGTTTTCTGATCGTATTCATCCTCTTTAATTACTATGCCGGCACGATCTGCTAATCGTCTGACAGCAGAAGGAAAGTCGAGGCTCTCGTATTCCATTACAAATCCAATAGCATTACCTTTAGCCTGACACCCGAAACAATAATACCCTTGTCGGCTTGAGCTTACCTTAAATGAAGGGGTTTTTTCCGAATGAAATGGGCAGCAAGCCCAATAATCTTGACCTTTCTTTTGTAAAGGGAAGTAACCTTCTATAAGTTCAATTATATCAGTTGAGCCAAGAATTTGTTGGATAGTCTCTTCGGGTATTGGCATCAGTTTAATTGCCTATTAATCACTTTGATTTGGTGAAAATAAAAAAGTTATGCTTAGGGGTGTTCTGGTATTAGTTTAATTCGTAAGAATAAGTTATGGTGGAGAAAAAAGAATAAAAATTTTATGAATAGATTAACTAAATTTCTGGTTCTGTTTTTTTCTTTTTTTCAATGTTGTTTTAGCACGGCTCAAGGTCAGCAAATAAAGGACATCAATTCTAAGGTTGTTGTCATAGAGATAAATAATTACTCTTTTGTTAATTTAGACCAAATAAAATATCTAGAGAATTCAATCATAAAAATTAATAGAGCTAAACCAAAAGCTCTTCTAGTAAAGATCAATTGTTCAGGCGGTTTGGCTTCAGAATTAAGAGATTTTATAGAATTATACAAAAATCTAAAGATTCCCAAAGTTGCTTACATTACCGGAGATGCTGCTGGTCCTGGAGCTGTTGTCGCTTTGTCGTCTGATCATTTGTATGTTTCTTCCGAGAATTCAATAATTGGAGGTGAAACTAAATCTATTGAATGGAGAGGCTCGTCAGAATTACTACCTAAGAGGCTTACCGATTTAAGGTATTTTGATCTTACAGAAGATATGTCTGCGATTTTTAATGCCGATGATGTTAAGAAAAATTTAATTCTTGGTATATGTGATATAAATCGAGAGATCCTAATTGCTAATGAGATCATTTCAAGATCTGGAGACATTTTGAAAATCTCTAATTCTCAGTTCGATAAATTCTCTATATCAGGTGGTGTGGCTGAAAGTGTTTCTCAAATTCTTGAGCGGCTAAAATATAATTCTGAAATTGTTTATTTTGATCCTCCCAAAACAACTATAAGACGAGAACTCATTAAGAAAACTAATCCAATAACTATAGGTTCTACTTCAGAGAATTCATCGAACCAAAGTGATGATGAAATTGGGAAAACCAAATTGGAGAGTTACAAAGATAAGATTGTAGTAATCCCTGTAGGAATGGAATCACTTATTAGAGAAACAAAGTTTGAATTCATGAAGAGAGTTATCGCCAAAGCAAATACTGATGGTGCTTCAGCTATCATTTTTGATCTTAATACACCTGGTGGTATTGCTTGGTATACCGAGGAAATTATGCTCTCTGACTTACAGAACCTTAATGTTCCTACATATTCGTATGTAAATCCAAAAGCTATGTCTGCTGGTGCGCTTATAGCAATTGCAACTGACCATATATATATGCATGAGCCATCAACTATTGGTGCAGCCGCACCAGTCATGGGTAACGGTCAGGATATACCTGAAGCTATGTTGAAAAAAGTAATGAGTGATATACTTGCTACTGCTGATGATGTAGCGAGATTAAAAGGCCATGACCCTTTAATTGCAAAAGCATTTGTTGATTCAGAGATAGAAGTACTCTTTGAAATACCAGTAATATCTACAGATGGAGATCTCACGACTAAAAATGCTTTTTCTCCTGATGATGAAAACGATTTGCTAGTTTTGAATGCATGGCAGGCAACACAAATTATAGACGGCAAACCTTTGTTTGCTGAAGGGCTGGCAGATTCTATTGATGATTTAATTCTTAAGGCTGGCTTGAATGGAGAAACTATTGTTGCTAAACCGCTAGGGTTTGAATATGTCAGTGATCTTATTGTAAAGCTTGCTCCCTGGCTTTTGTTATTTGGTATTGCTGGAGCTTATATGGAGTTGAAAGCCCCAGGCTTTGGATTGCCAGGGTTTGTATCTCTCATTTCATTTGGACTGTTTTTCTTTGGTCATAACGTAGCCGGTTATCTTGCAGGTTATGAAGTTGTTGGAGTTTTTATTTTAGGGCTCGTCTTACTTATTTTAGAGTTTTTTGTTTTTCCAGGGATCATTATCCTAGGTCTTTTGGGAGCAATATTGGTAATTGGTTCATTGATATATACTATGGTCGATCCATTAGATCTTGGATGGAGTGGTGAAATAAACATTTCAAACTTTATATTAGTTTTGAGTGATCCTTTGATGAATGTTTGTATTGGAATGTTTGGTTCTTTTATAATCGTCCTATTTTTTATGCGTTTTATGAATAGTATACCAATAATGAAAGGAATGGTGTTGACTGAAGGCGCTGAGCTGACTTCGGATGAAAGTCATAAAAACAACTCTTTATTGGGTAAAGACGGTAAAACTTTAACTGATCTCAAGCCCTCTGGATCAGCAATGATTGATGGTGAGCGAGTTGATGTCGTATCTGACGGTGAGTTTATTTCTAAAGAAAGTAATGTTGTCGTTTCCAAGCATGAAGGGCTCAGAGTGCTTGTTGAAAGGTCAGATTAGAGAATTTGAAAATTACTTAAATCTTTTGTTAATAAGTTGTGAATAATATAAATTTATAAAATATCTAAATAAATATTCTAAAATTGTTATTCCTTAGATAATTTCTACACTGTAGCTCTCACACCTCAAAATTTTTGATATAATGCTTAAGGCGTTTATCTGTATCTATATAGGGATATTCATACCTAGATATAATACTCAAAGAGGATAATATTGTATAAATAGATTTAAAAAAAGTGAAGTGAGTGATTTTTTAAATTATTTAATTATTAGTTGTTTTCATGATCACTAACAATAAATAATTAATTGTTAACAACTTTGGTAATTAAATAGTTTATTTAATGCTCTTGCTCTCTTGCTCGATCAGCAAATCGGATTTGGCTATCAATAAATGTTAGAGGAACGTCACCTATAGGACCGTTTCTTTGTTTGGCGACAATAAAAGTAGCTTCTCCCTCGAGGTCGTCTTTTTCATCGTCATCGTCAGCATAACGTTCGGGCCTCATCAATAATCCAACAACATCAGCGTCTTGTTCAATCGAACCTGATTCTCTAAGGTCACTGATTCTAGGTCGGCCACCTTTTCGTTCTTCAGGATTCCTGTTGACTTGTGCTAATACTATAACAGGTATGTGTAATTCTTTGGCCAGCGCCTTCAGGCCAGAAGAAATTTCTGATATTTCAATTTGTCTGTTATCTTTTGCTCTTCTTGTAGTTGATTGCATCAACTGAAGGTAATCAACGACTAATAGTTGGATGTCGTCTCTTTGTTTCATTCTTCGAGCTTTTGCTCTCATTTCTATAATGCTTATACTAGGAGTCTCATCAATAAGCATTTTACTCTTAGATAATTCTCCTGCGGCTTTCATTAGCTTAGGGAAATCACTGCTATCAGGAATGCCTGACCGAATTTTTTGGCTGTTTACTCTTGCTCGGCTGCATAATAACCTTTGAACAAGATCTTGGGTTGTCATTTCCAAACTGAAAACGGCAACAGCTTTTTCTTGGTCTACGCAAACGTGTTCAGCAATGTTCATTGCGAGTGATGTTTTACCCATACTTGGTCTTGCTGCGATGACGATCATTTGTCCCGGTTGAAGACCATTTAATAAATTATCAACATCTCTGAAGCCAGTCGCTAAACCTTGTATTTGACCTTTATTCTCATACATTGATTCAATGTTTTCAATAGCGCTCAACACATGATCTTTCATTGTCAATGATTCAGTGTTCTCCTGATCTTTGTCGCCAATATCTAAAATATTTTGTTCTACAAGATCTAGAATTTGCGAAGCGTCACCCTCGTGGGTGTAAGCTGAATTAATGCATGTTGTACATGTCGATATAATTTCCCTAAGTAGATGCTTTTCTTTAACAATATCTACATAATATTCAAAGTGACTTGCGTCAGGGACAAAATCTATAAGATCTAGCACAGCACTTGGTCCACCTACTTTGTCCATCAAGTTTTCTCTCATGAGAGATTCTTGAAGTGTAATAGCATCTATTGGTTTACCTTCATCTGAAAGTTTTATTATTAACTCATATAGGACTTTGTGAGAGGGAACATAAAATGCATTCGGATCAAGTATTTGAATGGCTTCAGTTGCGATTTCGTCAGGGGACTGAAGCATTGCACTTAAGACACCTTTTTCTGCATCTGTGTTATTTGGAAGTGCTCTTGATATATCCTTTGAAGTATTGCTATTTGGCGAAATTTTCTTATTGCCTGATGAATCCTGAGAAGAAGAATTTCTCTGAAAGTCTGGTATCCCGCTTGATGATTCTATTTTAGCATTTTCCATTTCATTTAATAAATAGAAAAAACTTCTTGGCTAATAAAGAAAATAAAGCGTCGCATGTAATAATTAAATTCATGCTACTAATCATTTTATTAAATGATTACGAGTTAATATGATTAACTTGTGGGAATAGTGTTACTCATCATCTGATGCATCATCTTGAGCTGCAGCAGAAACCTTAATTTTGAGAGTAGCATTAATATCTTGATGAATTTTGACCTCGACCTCAAAGTCACCGGTTCTCTTGATCGGTTTTTTTAGCATTATTTGCTTGCGATCAATGTCTCTAAATTGTCTATCAGTTTCAGCCAATGAATCCTGAATGTCCTTTGATGTAACTGATCCAAATGCTTTGCCTCCTTGACCAGTTGCTAGTTCAAATTTAAGTCTTTGTTTGTTTAGTCTATTGGCTAGTTTTGTAGCTGATTCTATTTCATTAGCTTCCCTAAGCGCTCTTGCTTTCTTGAGCGCTTCAATATGTTTGAGGTTGCCTTTAGTGGCTTCATAGGCTTGACCTCCAGGAATTAAGTAATTAAGAGCATAACCTCTTTTCACTTTGATGACATCAGCCTCAGCTCCAAGATTTTCTACTTTTTGTTTTAAGATGACCTCAATTTGAGACATAGGTTAAAAATGGTTAAGTTTTGACAATAATAATTCCTAAAAAGGGGAGCTTTCTTTAGACTGTTAATTTACATTTGTCAACATGTACTGCTTTTATAGGGATAAATTTATGAATAAATTGACCATATTCATTATGCTAATGTATCTTAATTAGTTTTTATGTTATTTGAATCAAAAGCTAGTAAATCAAAATTTCTCAAATTAACTGGTCTTTTAATTTTGAGTTTTGCTTCATTCTTTTTTGTTTCTTGTCAAGAAAACCTAAAAAAAGGAACTGCTGATATTAAATTGGAGCAGATTAGCGACGCATTAATGCCTAAACCTAGTCAATGGCTTGGTCATTTTGGCAGCAACAGAAATGGCATGTCAGCAGAGACTAATTTGAATCTTGATTGGTTTAATTCTGAGCCCAAACGTCTATGGAAAATTGAAATTGGTACAGGCGTGTCAGGTGTATCTGGGTATGACGATCTTTTGTTTTCTATGGGAAACATGAATGATTCCGACATTGTTTATAGTATTGATGCCAAAGATGGATCAATTCTCTGGAAATATAGTTATCGCTGTCCCTTAGATAAAAGAATGTTTGAGGGGGGGCCAGCAGTAACGCCGCTAATCGATATCAAAAGGAATCAGATATATACATTAAGTCATGAAGGGAATTTAAATTGCATTGATGTAAAAACTGGAAATTTAAAATGGGAAACCTCATATAAATCTGACGCATTTAATGGAAGAAGACCAACCTGGGGGTTTGCCTGTTCACCGCTATTATATAATGAAGAGTTAATTGTTTCGCCTGGTGGTAGCCAGTCAGCAATTGCTGGTCTTAATCCAATTGATGGATCACTTAAATGGAGTCACGGTAATAGCACTGTTGGGTATTCGTCGCCAATTACTTTTACCCTCTCAGGCTCAGATTACATCGCACAACTTAATTCAGATAGTCTTGCCCTATATGATGTAGAACAAAACAAAATAATATCGACTATAGATTGGCGAACTAAATATGGTGTTAATGCTTCAATTCCTCTTTACTCAGATGGCCATATTTTAGTGTCTTCCGGCTATGGAAAAGGCGGGGCTCTTTTCAAAATTGATGACCAAAACCTTAACTTAGTCTATGAATCGAAAGA
>JACETS010000010.1 GCA_013911195.1 Verrucomicrobiales bacterium
TATTTATCTAAAATGTTTGGTGTCGGAGAATCGGGGCAATCCGCGGGAATCCTTCTCGGTCAAGTCACAAGGCCAATGGCCTGCTTCATGATGTTTATTTCTTGTTTTGCGATATTTATAATGCCAAATACTGGAAACTGTTTAAAAAAATTAACAAAACTAAAAGTGGTTTTAGGTCTTCTATTATTTGTCTTTTCAATTTCTGTAATGTTCGCGCAAGATTTTAATCCCTTTCTTTATTTTCAATTTTAACATCTATGGGAACATCGAAGAACAATTCCACTGATGACTTGAACTCTCCGTTTGAATTGTTCATTGGGAAAAAAGCCTGTCGACTATTTATAGGCATGTTTCTTTTCATTATTATTATTCCTCCGCTTTACCGAAACGTCTTTGAAGTATCCGCTAAACTTAAAACCGATGAATTAAACCATGATTCATCTTGGACGCCGGTTATTGAATTGTTTAATAAGAAGAAAAATCAATCATTGAACGAGCATTTCAAAAGCTTCGAAAAAAATCTTGAGACAGCTTTTTTTGCGGAAACACCGAGAAAAATCATCCAAAGCACTCTTAGTTTAAGTCCTCTTAAGGAGGGCAACAGAAACGTTAGGATCGGCAAAGATGGATGGTTGTTTCTTGATGATGCTATTGAATCTTTAACCGGCCAGGGTCCTTTTTATGATGAGCCTTTTTCATTTCATAAAGATGACAACAGTCCAATTGATGCAATTAAAAAATTTGCCAATCAGCTAGATAATTTTGGAGTCCGCCTGATTCTTGTAAGCATTCCTTCCAAGGCAATGATTTATCCTGAAAAAATTAATCATAATATCAAAGGCCCGATCTCTCACCCCGACGCAAAACGACTAGTCAGTGAGCTAAATTCTTTACCAAATCTTGATGTATTAGATCTCACAAAATCATTATTTAATTTGAAAAAAGAAAAAAAAGTATTTCTCAAACAGGATACACACTGGACACCTGAAGCCATGGAAGAGGCAGCGAAAATTATCGCAGGTCATATCAAATCTTTGGGTATAACCACTAATAAACCCAACCTCAATTCTAGAAACAAAGAGGAAAGGAAAGCTTATGGAGATTTAGTAGAAAAAATTAATATTTGGGATGGTGCATTCAACCAGGAATCCGTAATCGCAAAACCAATAAAAGGTAATACTCGGGATAGAAATTCTGAAATTATTTTATTGGGAGATAGCTTCACCAATATTTACTCAATTGATCAGGGACTCGGTTGGGGAAATAATGCAGGTCTTCCTGAACATATTGCTTCAAATATCGGCACACCCATAGACGTCATATCAATCAATGGAGGAGGTGCCACTGAAGTCAGAAAAAAATTAGCCCAAAGAAGAGGAAGTTCAGAAGACATGAAAAATAAAAAAGTCGTTATATGGGCGGTAACTAGTAGGGACCTTTTTTTATCTCAAGAACAATGCAACGCTAGGAATATAACCTGGGGAAATGTTAGCTTTGATAAAAGGCCATCAGAAAAAAAGCTCACAAATAATAAGATAATAATTAGAGCCAAACTAATCGAAAAACCAAAAATACCTGACCCAAATCAAACAACATACAAGGACTTACTTTATGGAGCAGATTATGAAATCCTTAAAACCATATCTGGTAAAATTTCAGAGGAGGTAAAAAAAATTGCCGTAGTCAACTGGGCATTCAAAAACAGAGTACTTTTACCGAGTGCTAATTATGAGATTGGAAGCGTGCGAAACCTTCAAATTATACCATTTGAGGAAATGAAAGACCTGCAAACATTGGAACAAATGTATGAAGGCGATAATTTTGACCTTTTCTGGGAATTACCGAAAAGTCCTGTAAAAACAAAAGAAATTGAACAAATAAAGTCTAAAAATGAAGGATTCAGGCATAAAATTGCGTTAATTGTCAGCTCGCTCTTTACTATTTTTATATTTATCGGCACTAATCGCATACCAGAGCATAATTATAGATAAGCTTTTTTGAATTTGACCCCAGCCTGATTCCAAGGCACCATTCACGCCCCCTAATTGATAAAAATAATTTAAAAAAATATACTTATATGAGCGCGCGCATCTACCGTGAAAAAGACGCTGACATGAAAGTCCTCAAAGGAAAAACCTTTGCCGTGATCGGATTTGGGTCACAAGGACATGCCCATGCACTTAATCTTAAAGAAAGTAAAGTCAATGTAATCATTGGTCTTTATAAAGGCTCCAAATCCAGAGCAGTTGCAAAAAAATTAGGCTTTAAGGTCTATGATACTTCTGAGGCAGTTAAAAAAGCTGATGTGATTTTCATTGCAGCTCCAGACACTAAAATTGGAGACATTTATAAGAAGGACATTGAGAAGCATCTTACAAAAGGAAAAACTATAGGCTTTAGTCACGGCTTTGCTATCCATTACGGCACAGTCGTACCACCTGAAGATGTTAATGTCATAATGGTTGCTCCTAAAGGTCCCGGGCATATTGTCAGACGTCAATTCACCGAAGGTAAAGGTGTTCCAGCCCTAATCGCTGTTCACCAAAACCCCGGAAAAGATGCAAAGAAAATTGCTCTTGCTTGGGCTCATGGCGTAGGAGGAACTCGCGGAGGCGTGATTCAAACCACATTCGAAGAGGAAACTGAAACTGACCTATTTGGTGAACAAACCGTTTTATGCGGAGGTGTTAGTGCACTTGTTACTGCAGGCTATGAAGTCCTTGTTGAAGCTGGCTATCAACCAGAAATGGCTTATTTTGAATGTCTCCACGAGCTCAAATTAATTGTTGATCTTATGAATGAATCCGGCATCGCAGGTATGAGATTCTCAATATCCGAGACAGCTGAATGGGGAGATGTGTCGGTTGGCCCAACAATCATTGATAGTGCTACAAAAAATAAAATGAAGCGCGCTTTAAAACGAATTCAAAATGGTCAATTTGCTGAAGAGTGGATTAAAGAAAATAAAAAAGGCCAAAAGCAATTTAATAAGCTTAGAAAACAAGGTGCTGAGCATGGGATCGAGAAAGTTGGTAAAAGATTACGTGGTCTTATGCCTTGGATTAAGAAGAGATCCACCAAAGGTGCCCAAGCCTCATACTCATAGGCACTGAAGAATCATTAAAAAAAGGCCAGGATTACTCCTGGTCTTTTTTTATGTTGTAGATTGGCCTCAGGTCATTCAAATTAGATTTCATTGTGAGGGATGCATAGGGCGCAAAAACTTTTAATCATCATTTTTTCATGCCTCTTCAGCTTGAATATGTTGCTAGGAATCGCTCCGCTGACTAGCCAATTAGGTGAGCTCACCTCCTCAAAAATAGATCCAATCAGGTGGACTGTTGGCACAGCTCAGAAATGGGATATGTTTCACAGCATACCCACTTTATCAGGTTTAAAAATTGAACTTCTAGCCACGGATAGTAATGGGAAAGAGCACGTACTGGGTCCAGAACTACCAGGATTAAATAAAATTAATCCAAAAGAAAAAATTAGATATCACTATACTTTTTTAAGAATGTTTCAAAACCCTAAAAACGAAACATTTAGAAAATCATACATCGAATCCTTAACGAATATTATTGGCCAAAAAAATCCTGAAATGGTTAGTTTTTCAATTCGTTTGCATCAAAATTTTATTAATAAAATAAAAGACATCCAAAAAGGATCGGAGATTTCAAAGCCTATCATTCAGACTTTTGGTCCTTACACCCTTTATAAATAATGATTAAAGGGTTTTATTCTATTTGGTTGGAGGGAGTCGATTCAAGAAGGTACGCAGCTTTTAGGATTGGTTTTTCGATATTACTTCTCCTTCATTTTTTATGGCTTTTACCATATTCAGATTCGCTCCTAAGCAATGAAGGGATCTCTTCATCAAAGATGTCAGCTATTGGCTTTCATGAAATTACTGGTGGAAAATCAATTTCATTTTTCAGTCTAATACAATCTCCAATCTTGGTAAGTATATTATTATTATCGGCAATCGCTTTATGTATATTATCCATCTTTGGAAAATATTCGAGGTTTGCTCTAATTTTTTGTTTTCTAATACAGCTCTCGGTTATTCATAGGGCGCCCATATCAACAACTGGATGGGATTCTATTATTACAAACCTTTGTATTATCCTAATTTTCAGCCCACTGGGAACACATTGGAATCCTATAAGCCTTTTAAGAAATCAAAAGCCAAAAGAACCTGATATTAAATTTCCAAGGTATGGGTTAATACTTATACAAATACAGACGTGTGTTATTTACTGGCAATCGGTATTTCAAAAAATGGGTGATTATTATTGGAAAAGTGGAGAATCAATCACTTACTTTCTGCTTTCTCACCATGGTAGGTTTGAAGGAAAATGGCCAGTCCATTTTCACGATCTGTTTGATAAGGTAAATTACTTAACACTTCTTATAGAATTGTGCTTGCCTGTACTTTTATGGGTTTCAAAAACCAGAAAACTTGGAGTAATCATCGGCATAGGTTTTCATGTTAGTATCGCAATATTAGGGATCAACCTAACCCTATTCAGTATGACAATGATAATTTGTTATTTGGCTTTTTTTCCAGTATGGGAAAAAGAAACGAAACTAGATGTAAATCTAACAAATTAATTTTAATCCGTTAAAAGAAAATTGGATACTTTTTCCCAATCACTTAAATCGTCTAGCAAGTAATCTGGATCGTAGCCCATAAGTTGATCGTAAGAAAAAGATCCCGTAGCCACTGCAAGAGATCTAGCGCCAAAGGCCTTTGCACAATTAATATCCTTAGGAGTGTCACCTATGACGAAAGTTTCCTGAGAATCAAATTGAAGACCATGATTTTGACGGGCTCTCTCAAGAGCGATGGGTCCCAACTTATTCCGATCAAAATGGTCACAACCAAAAGCGCCAAACATAAAATACTTTTCGATCCCGTAATGCTCAATTTTGATTCTGGCACCTTCTTCAATGTTTCCAGTTAAAAGGCCTATAAAAACTTCATAATTATCATTGGGCTCGGTAAATTTCTTTAGTGTATTGAGCACACCAGGAAGCAATCTTCCATTAAATTTAGAATTGGATAAATTTGTGGATAGTTTTGAGAGATAAAGATCAAAAAACTTTTTCCTTTCAAAACTTGAATCTTCAATATCTAAAGAATTGAAGATTTCCATGATTAATCCAGAATCAGTACTTCCTGCCATATCCAATTTTAAAACTCCTTTTTTGGATATTTGATCTGAATAGAGTTCCTCGGCAGCTGAGTGGAAGGCAGCCATTCCTGCACCACCAGTATTTAACAACGTACAGTCAATATCAAAGAGTAATAAACGATTACACTTCACGTCAGGCAATTTATTGAATACCTTATCCTCGCTTCAACTTAGGCCTACCATCATCTTCCTCAAGCATAGCAATTTCATCAATCACATCTAAATGATGATGGTCCTCATTAGGCTTTTCATACTCCTCAATTTCCTCCTCATCATCATCCTCATCATCCTCATCCGGCAAGTCATCATGATTCTTAAACTTGGGCTTCTGAAGATGCTTTGCCAAAGGCGATAGCATCATAGTAATATTTCTACCGGTTAATTTTGGCTGTAAGTCTACGTGAGAAACTCCACTCAAATCCTCTTTGACTTCATTCATCAACTCGAAACCAATTTCTTTGTGAGCCATTTGCCTGCCACGAAACATCAACTGAACACGAACCTTATCCTCCTGCATAAGGAAAGATTCTGCGCGAGTTACTTTGATGTTATAATCATTTGAGTCAATTCCAACTCTGAATTTAACTTCTTTGAGCCGGGATGTTTTTTTTGGCTGCTCTTTACGCAATTTTTTCTGATCATATTTATACTTACCGTAATCAACAATCTTACAAACCGGTGGTTTTGCGCTAGTTGAAACTTCAACAAGATCAAGTCCTACACTTTTGGCCTTTCTTACGGCATCATGAGTATCCATGACACCAAGTTGCTTCTCTCCATAAATGACTCGAACCTTGGGAGCTCTGATACGATCATTGATCCTAATTTTTGGAGTCCATTTCCTAAAGTTTTTCTTTTTTGGTCTAGCGATAACTGTTACCTCTCTATGGTTTAGATTAATTTAATACGTTAAATACTCATTAGCGTAATTGAGCATTATTATATGAATTTTAGAATTAAAAATAAAGTGAAAATCAAAGCGAACGGGTTTTTACTTCTTCTTGGAATTTGGAGATAAATTCCTTAGGGCACAAAGAGCCAATGTCTCCGCGGCTGCGGTGACGAACAGAGATCGTATTAGTTTCAATTTCATTGGCTCCTATAATTAACATATATGGAACCTTATCCAATTGAGCAAGTCGAATTTTTGCACCAATTTTCTCTGCACTATTGTCCATTGATGCCCTAGCACCAATTTCAATGAGTTCATTCAGGCATTCCTGTGCATGATCGGTAAATTTTTCCGATATCGGTAATACTCTTACTTGCTCGGGAGCGAGCCAAGTTGGAAATGCACCTTCAAAATGCTCAATTAAAACCGCAACAAACCTTTCTAGAGATCCAAACGGTGCTCTATGGATCATTACCGGCCTGTGTGGCTTATTATCGGAACCGATATAACTCAGATCAAATCTCTCAGGTAAGTTATAATCAACCTGAACTGTTCCTAGTTGCCATTCTCTGCCAATCACGTCTTTAACAACGAAATCAATTTTTGGACCATAGAATGCCGCCTCTCCAGATTCTTCGGTAAATGGCACATCTAATGAACTGGCAGCCACTCTTAGTGCATCCTCAGCACGGTCCCAGTTTTTTGGATCGCCAACATACTTACTCGAATCAATATCTCTAAGCCCTACCCTAACTCGATAATCTTTAATGCCAAGTGTGTTGAGAACAACCTTAACTAATTCAAGGCAGCCAATGATTTCATCTTGGACTTGATCATCAGTACAGAATAAATGCGCATCATCTTGGGTGAATGATCTTACCCTAGTCAAACCTCCTAACTCTCCTGATTTTTCCCATCTATATACAGTACCAAATTCCGCTAATCTTACTGGAAGATCACGATAGCTGCGATGTTCACTGGCATAAATTTTGATATGATGAGGACAATTCATTGGTTTTAGTAAAAACCCATCAGTCTCACCTTCTTTGAGTCTATTACTTAATTCACCACAAGTACAACCCTCCTCGACTAGTTCTACCATTGAATCTCTATCAACTATGGGTGAAAATTGACTTTCCTCGTAATAAGGAAAATGACCACTCGTTCGATAAAGGTCCAACTTACCAATATGGGGGGTAAAGACTTGGCTATAACCTTTTTTATCCAATTCATTAGTAATGAACTTTTGTAATTCATTTCTAATTATTGAGCCCTTGGGCTTCCATAAAACTAAGCCTTGTCCGACTGATTCATCAAAATGAAACAGTCCAAGTTCTTTACCAACTTTTCTATGGTCACGTTTCTTGGCCTCTTCTAATTGATCAAGATATTCTTTGAGTTGTGTTTTATTTTTAAAAGCGGTTCCATATATTCTTTGAAGTTGTGGGTTGTTTGAATCGCCTTTATAAAATGCACTGGCCACAGACATTAATTTGAATGCCTTACAGTTACCAGTCCGCGGCACATGAGGACCAGCGCAGAGATCCCAAAAGTCACCATTCTTGTAAATAGAAATCTCCTCGTCCTCTGGAATATCATTCAATAAATCAATTTTAAAGGTGGATTCGACGTCCCTGTCCCCTAAAGCAGCCAGTCTACCGCTCTTAGCAAGAACAAGAGCTTCGTCTCGGCTAACATCAATTCGTTCGAATTTTTGGTTCTCCTTGATAACAGAAATCATCTCTTTCTCTATTGTCTCAAAATCATCAGTGGAAATACGATGGCTGAGCTCAACATCATAGTAAAAGCCATTATCTACGGGAGGACCTGCCGCAAATTGGGCATCTGGCCAGAGTTTTGCTATCGCTGTTGCAAGAACATGAGCAGTGGAATGCCTCAATCGCTCAATATCTGTCATTTGTGAGCGTTCTTCTAGAGTCTTTCTTTGATTACCTTCCGCCATAACGTGAAAGATAACCACTTAACCATATAAGTGTAATTTACAACTTGAAACCAGCGGTAGAAGAAGGAATATATAATCAGGAATCGGGGTGTAGCTCAGCTTGGTCAGAGCGCCTGCTTTGGGAGCAGGAAGCCGTAGGTTCGAATCCTATCACCCCGACCATTTCCTAAATAAGCCCTATATGCCTTAAAATTGACCATTTTAGGGCCATTTTATTACTAAGGTGACTGACCAACCAAACCTATATACCAAAATCAAGGAAGCTTTTGGCCTCGCTAAATGGGAATTTCGGGAAATCGAGGATAACAACGTTATTGAGGCTGAATTTGAGGCACATCATACAAAAATTCCGCTTCATGCGCAGTCTTTTGAGGAATTAATGGCCATTTCCGTCGTTTCCAGGCTATCATTCCCGATTGTTCCAAAATCGATGGGTTCCGCTATTGATGCACTAATGAGAACAAACATTACGCTGAATCTAGGAAACTTTGAGGCCAATCCAGTAAACGGTGAGGTGTATTTTCGAATAAGTAACGTTTTCGCAGATCATGATTTTAATAATGAGATCATCACGAGTTTCGTCAGGGTCGCTATTGTTGAAATGGATAGAATTACGCCCTTCCTAGCAGAATTAAATAATAATCCTAACCAACCAATCGCTGAGCTTTTAAATAGAAAAGATCTTTTGCCTGAAATTGAAAATAAGGATGAGACCAATTAAAAAGACTGATTTGTCTTAGCTCGTCACCTCCTTCTGAAAGAAGAGCATATAAATGCCAACGGTAATTAGAAAAACACCAAATAAAATTCTTAACTGTGGCGCCGATAAACTCTTCATGAGTTCAGATCCAAAGTAGGCTGCAACCAAAGCTGCGATAGCAGCAACTCCAGCAATTTTCCAATCTATTAGTCCCGCGCCAGAATAACGGAAGGAGGAGACAGATGCGGTAACAACCATAACTGCTAGCGAAGTTGCAATGGCTTGTTTCATAGAAAGGCCAAGAAAACTTTTAAATGCTGGAACCATAAGTATGCCGCCACCAACTCCGAGCAGTGATCCTAATAGAGCCGCAAAGGCTCCAACCAAAAATGCGATGATTAATGTATGCATTGTTAATTAATTTTATGATTTAATAATTTATGTAGCAAGCACTCGAATGACGAGTCTTTCTAAAATAACACGATGATCAAGAGCACTAGTAACTAGAGCACGGTTTGCGCTTAAACATTCAGAGAGTGATTCTTGTAATTTTGATAAAGAAAAATTTCTACACTCAGATGCGGCAAGAAAAATTGGATAAACACTCAGTCCTCCATCTTTTTTTCTTGGCAAATAAGCTGTTTCGGCTTTACCAAGCCTTGAAAGGGCGGTTTCATATGACCGGTAATTACGACTCGATTTTATACCATGTTTTACAGATAAATTCTTTGCAATTAAGAGTCTACGAATCGTTGGAACAACGGCTGCTAACAGAATTCCTATGGCACTCTCCCCCTGATAAAGAAGGTGATCAATGTTTCGAAGTGCAGACGATAGATCCTTTTTAGCAATACTATTTCCCAACTCAAAAACAACACCAGATCTTGTGAGCGCCACCTGATTTAACACATGTTCGAGGGCTACAACTCTTTGGTCCTGTGAAAGAAATAAATCAATCTTTTCTATCTCATTATTAATTTGGGTGAAATCGGTTCCAGCAAGCATCACAAAATGCTCCAAAGCATCCTCATCAAATTGAAGGTCTTTATTTTTTGCCAAATTTCTAACATGACTTTTCACCTGATCCTGCCAGCCATCTCTTGTCATGTCGGGTTTATCGAAAACTTCAACATTTCCGACCTTCACAAGCTTCTTATAAAATGACCGCCTTTTGTCTATGGATGGAGCACTCAAAACAAAAATAATATCTTCGGGAAGGTTGTCTGAGATAAATTGAATTAATGCTTCCGAAGCATCGAGAACCGAAGCAGCTTTACCAGTCTGTGAATCTGCGAACACATTGGAACTCTTCATCCATACTACTTTTTGACCCCCGAAGAACGGTAAAGTTTGCAAGGCGCTAAGTGTTTGCGTGATCACCTTTACCGCTGATTCCGCATTTTCCGCCACCCCATCAATAACCTCAGCTCCAAATTCAGCATCTTCCTCCGGAACCAGAGCATTGAAACACTTTAAGGCCGCTTCTTTCAGCCCTGCTTCATCAGTACCCACAAATGCATGGATATTGCCTGAAGATTTTGATCGCGCCATTTTCTTTTTTGTAACCACAATTCAATTTGATCCGCAAAACAGCACAATAAAAGTAAAAACATTCTCAAGCAAAAAAAGCTTAGTACTTGCTCAACCACATGCTTGGTGCGTTATTATTATATAAACTCCATAAAGATTTAAATTCATATCTTTTCCGAGGCAAAAAACCACCACCTATACAAATGAAATACTACCACTACTTATTTGCCATTCTAATTCTTGGGGCAATCAGCTGTTCAAAAAAGGATGTAGAGGAAAACAATTCTAGCCAATCAACCACTCAAACTCAAGCTTCTACGGAGACTGAGACTGAGACGAAATCCGATTCTGATAGCAATTCGACCACAGAGCCCAACGAGCCAACCGAAGATGAAAATAATGAGCCTGGCAAACATACAGAAACAGCAAAAAGCCTGATGGCAGTGATGAATAGTTTCATCGATAATTTATCAACCGTACGGGATGTTGAGAGCGCTGAGACTGCAGTGGCTAAATTTGAAGATATGGCTGCGAGCTTTGAAACAATTGCAAACGATATGGAATCACTAGGGCTTCCTTCCGGACAAGAGGCAGAAGCTATTAGAACTCTTTTCTCAGATACCGAAAAACAAATTCAAGAAAAGATGGCCGGAATTATGGGATTTCTCCTAGGTGATCAAGAAGTCGGAAAAATAATTACACCCGCTTTAGAAAAGTTTGGACAACGAATGGATAAATTAAGCCCATTGATGGAACAGTGGTCAGGTAACGCTTCACAAAGCAGCGAACCCGGACAAGCTCCAGTTAATGAAATTCCTCTAGAAGAGGCAGTTGAAAAAATAGATGAGTAACAAACAATTAGAAATTCAACATTGAGCAACAGGCTCATATCATTTTATCAAAGTCCTCATTTTATAAATGGGGACTTTTTTTATATGAAAACATGCTAAAAAAAAATATTCTCATTATTTTCTTGGGCTTTACGTCAATCCTAATTGGTAAATCAGAGCCCCTAAATAATTTCAGCGAAGATCACATAAAAAAAATTGATCTAGAAATCAATAAGGCCATAAAAGAATCAAAAATTCCAGGGGCCGTCCTATGGATTGAAAAGGACAACACATCATACCATCAAAAGTACGGAAAAAAGTGTCTAGCTCCGGCACCTAAGTCTATGCAAAGAGACACTATTTTCGATGCAGCATCACTAACCAAGGTAATGGCAACAGCTCCTTCAATAATGATTCTTGTTGAAGAGGAAAAACTATCAATTAACGACCCAGTCACAAAACACCTTCCGAAATTTAAAGGTGTCCAAAAAAATAAGATAACGATAAAACAATTACTCACACACACCTCAGGGTTGCCTCCTGTATTGCCACTAAAACCCGAATGGAAAGGCTATGAACAAGCCATCAATCTTTGCTATTCAGCAGATATAAGAAACACACCGGGCAGGCATTTTAGATATAGTGATGTTAATTACATCATTTTAGGCGAAATTGTGAAGCGAACATCTGGCTTATCTTTAAAAAGTTTTTCACAAAAAAAAATATTTGTTCCACTCGGTATGAAAGATACTGGATTTACTCCAAAAAAAACAAAGATTCATAGAATAGCCCCGACGACAAAAGAAAAAGGGAAATTAATTCAAGGGGTCGTCCATGATCCCACAGCCAGAGCAATGGGCGGAGTCGCTGGCCACGCGGGGCTTTTTACTACTGCAGATGATTTAGCAAAATTCTGTCGAATGATTGTTAATGATGGTTTTGGAGCAGATAAAAAGATACTTAAGAAAAAAACGATAGAGATAATGACGAAAAGTCAGACGTCAATGTTTCTTCACAAAGTGAGACGAGGGCTGGGATGGGATATTGATTCAAAATACTCTAGTCCCCGAGGTGATGGTTTTCCAAAATTAGAATCTTTTGGTCATACCGGTTGGACCGGAGGATCAGTTTGGATTCATCCTAAAAGTAAAAGCTTTGTTATACTTCTAAGCAATAGAAATCACCCATTCGAACG
Organism: Verrucomicrobiales bacterium; assembly: GCA_013911195.1. GTDB lineage: Bacteria > Verrucomicrobiota > Verrucomicrobiia > Verrucomicrobiales > DEV007 > EC70. The sequence continues at coordinate 12,309 of JACETS010000010.1, forward strand.
AAGATCTATTAAGCCTTTGCGAGAAGAAATTGGTACCCTAACAGCAAAGGCTTTTAACCTTTAAACTGATTTAATTTATTTAAAGAACTCTATTTTCCCTCCATTAATCGGTGAGCCAATTGATCGGGCAACCCTACTTTTAATATTTTTTGTTGCGCCGTTTTAATATCATAGTCTACGCGTCTGTTCACGACTCGGCGTGCTCCAATGTCATAGATACAATAGGAAGAACGAGGATCCCCGTCCCTTGGCTGACCAACGCTTCCAACATTAATTTGATATTTTTTGCCAGGTTCGATCTCTATTGATCTGCCTAGATGCTCCTCTATTCGTAGGTCTTTAACGTAGAAAGCAGGGACGTGAGTGTGGCCAAAAAAACACACAGGGGTATATTGATATCCTAGACTTTCAAGTGCATCAAATTTGGACGTTACGTAGCCCCAAGAAGAAGGAGAATCTAAGGTCGCGTGAACTATCGTGAAATCCCTTACATTACGAACCAATTTCAATTCCTTTAAATAATTTTTTTGATCTGAATCAAGATTATCTCTTGTCCATTGCATCGAACTTTGGGCGAGTGGATTTAGACCAACGAGCTCAGTATCTTGCGAAGCTTCTTCATCATGATTGCCCTTAACGACTGGACAATCTAATCCTTGAATAATATTTAGACACTCACTGGGATTGGCATTGTAACCGACAATATCTCCTATGCATAAATAATGAGTACAATCATGTGCATTAGCGTCCTCAAGTACAGCATTTAATGCTTCGAGATTTGCGTGGATGTCACCGAATATTGCAAATTTCATATTTAAAAAACCAACTCAGTTAAATTCTTACTCTTTAGTATAACGGTCAATTTTGGTCACCCGTTCATTTGATGGAATGTTAAGATGATTTTCAATATTGGATAATTCAATCACGTCTTTTTCTCTGAAAATTACGGGTGCCTTGATATACATTTTTTTCAAAACTTGATAGGCATTTTCTTGATTGTCAGGATTTCTGGCGATCAGAAATCCAAACTGCCTCCGATAAAATTGAGGTGACTTAGGATTCTTTAAAATTCCTCTGTAAGCCTCGACGGCTGATCCAAGGTTGCTATCAGATTTTAAATGAAACTGACCAATAGCGGCACTAATAAGATAATCAGAAGGATTTTCTTCAAGCATCCTTTGAAGTTTATCTAAAGAATTATTCCGCATTAAATCATCAATAAAATAGTTCTCTAACATTTCCATATCTCGGCGTATGGTCAGCGTTCGAATTTTACCATTATTATAAAGATCCGACACAACTTCATAGGCTTTCTTTTCCATTCCCTCGCATCTGGCTAGCTGGGTCGCATAAGCTCTGTAAATGTATGTTGGAGCATCTTCTGCCTGAGAGGACTTAAAATACCACTGGGCTGCGAGTTTTGTATTTTTATATTTTTGAGAATAGATATCCCCAACGACCATAGGTAAAAGATAGCTTTCTGGAGTCCACGCGGCACCCTCTTTGGCAAAACCTAAACCTTTTTCCAGATAATTTGGCATAATAATTCTTTCAATTTGCCATCGCTCTAAATCATCTTCACAGAATTCGGAACGACTTCGATAATATGCATATGCATTCCATGCCATATCCCAGGCTGCTAAATCCCAATGCTTCGCAAAACGAGGCTGCAGAGAAGTTGTAATCTTTCTAAATCTTTCAACAGATGCCCAATCCTTATTTCGGAAAGCCTCATGAGCCCTTAGATCGTAAACACTCGCGATCAGTGAACGAAATCCTCCAATTGCACCGATAAAGCTGGCTTGAGTAAGTTGTTCTCTAGCAGAAATATCAGGGGCCCAATCTCTAAATCCATATTTCTTCAAATGCTCCTCTGTTTTTGACTCCAGTGGTATTCTCGCAAACCCAAAGGCAATCAGTATGGCTATACTGATCAGCATACCACCACGCCGGTATATTTTAGATTTAATTGTAATGCTCAAAGTTCTTTTTTGGCAAAAAGTATCCAACTGACAAAACTATATATAACGAGGTAAAAGCCTGTCAGACCGGTAAGGCGAGCCATGAGAGCAAAGGGAACTGACTGACCGCTCACAATACCATCGACAACATTATACATCTGCAGGTTTGGAAACATAATAGCCACTATGCCTGCGATGAACCTTTGTAAAGCTCCGTGCATATCACCTTCCGGAAAGTAATATGTAAGGGCCATGGATTGGGCATGCCCGATAAAATATATAACCAAACTCACGATGATTGTAAATAATGTCGAACTAGCAAAAGTAGAAACTACAAGAGCTATTGCTGCAGCAACAGATGCTTTAAGGAAAATGGCAATAACACCATTAAGAAGCTCCAAACGTAATCCTTGTGAAAAAATAGTTTCTTTGAGTGATGATAATTGCTCAGCAGTAGGCTGACCACGTATCTGATTGGTTTCTTCAGCGAGAATACCATATTGTCTAATATAAAGAACCGCGAAAAACAATATCGACATTAAGATCAAACTAACAGCAACAAGAAAAAGAATGCCTAAAAGTTTCCCTATTAAATATTCAAATCTAGGAACAGGTTTAGTCAGAATGGTGTAAAGCGTCCTATCTTCTATATCTTTTGGAATAAGCAAAGCTGTTCCAACAATAGAAAAAATACTGGCAAACAAAGTCATTGCGCCAAATGAAACGTCTTGCAAAATTTTAAGCTCTTGCTCAAAAGTAAAGTTGAGAAATAATACATTCGCGCCAATAATTAAAACACTAAAAATTAATAGAAAATAGAATACCTTCATCCTCACTAGCTGTGTAAAGGTATTCATGGCGATCGCCATAACTCTAGATGGTGAGAAAATCTTAAACCCAGAATTTAAGTTATCCTCAAATGATTTTTCATTAGCTTCGGTCATGAATCATTCTTAGCGTCTCTCGACTCTCCTCCTGTTTCTCTCAAAAAGAGAGTTTCTAAAGTAGTCTTCGGCTTTCCAGATCTAATTAAATTTACACCTTCTTGGTCATTGATTAGCTTTTTAATTTTTTCTAGCAAATCAGGATTTGAGTTCTCTAAAACAAGTTCAGTTTGATTTTCGATTTCAATTAATTCTTGCAAACTTCCCTCCCTAACAAGTTTGCCTTCGAAAATAATTCCTACTCGGTCACAAACTTCCTGAACTTGTTCTAAAAGATGCGAAGAAAGAATGACCGTTATTCCCTGCTCCTTAAGCTGCATAATAAGGTCTCTAATTTTCCTCGATCCTGCTGGGTCGACGCCTGCTGTTGGCTCATCAAGGACAACTAATTTTGGCCTGCCCACTAAAGCTTGAGCTAACCCAATTCTCTGTAGCATTCCTTTAGAATAACCTGCCAGCCTGCGATCTCGAGCACCTTCTAGCTCTACTAATTTGAGAAGCTCATTAGTTCTTTCCTTTATTTCTTTTCGATTTATACCACAAAGCTTTCCATAAAATGCTATGGTCTCTGCTCCTGTGAGATATTTATAAAAATAGGGATTCTCAGGAAGGAACCCCACTGAGCCACGACTCGCTGTTTCAGTACTGTTCATTCCAAAAACTGAGGAGTTACCAGATGTGGCTGAAATAAGTCCAAGCAGTACTTTCATAGTAGTGCTTTTTCCTGACCCATTAGGTCCAATCAAACCATAGACTTCTCCCTGCTTCACAGACAGAGACAAATTATCAACAGCCACTACTTTTTCTTTCCTAAAGGGAACCGGAAAAGTTTTGGTGAGATTCTCTATTTTGACAGCTGGTATCAAATCTTCTGACATGATTAGACGCTTTAAATAAAACTTAAAGACTAGTATTTGGTAAGAACAAGTATCAATATGGATTTTATAACACCATAAAAAAGAAAAACCCCGTAATCAGAGATTAAGATCCAATTACAGGGTTTTTTGTTTTTCCAACTCCGAGGTTGTAATATGAGTGACTACTTAACCTCAATTTTAACTTTTTTAGGCTTGGAAGACTCAGCCTTAGGAACTGAGACTTCAAGTATACCGTTCTCAAATAATGCATTTATTGCGTTAGATTCCACTTCCCGAGGGACTTTAAAGTTTCGGGAAAACTTACCAGCAACAAATTCTGATTTATGAATTTTGTCTTTCTGGTGCTCTCTAAAACGTTTTCGTTCACCATTTACAGTAATTACCCCATTTTCGTAATTGATTTGAATATCTTCCTTTTCAACTCCTGGGACCTCTAAATCTATATAATAAGATGAATCATCTTCGCTTATATTTACTGCAGGTATCCAATGAGCATCATCATTGACCTCATCTTCATGATTATAATAAGATCTGTGTCCAAGATTCATCAAATTTGATAACTGGTTGGTAACATTATGAAAATCACTAATCGGGCTCCATTTAATTAAACTTCTCATTTTATGTTTCTTCCTAATTTAATTTTATATTTTAATTTTTCATCCTTTGTAGGATTTTAAATATTATATAAGCTTAAACTATGCCAATTAGTGTCAATTTACATGTTATGTATTCATTATAAACTGATTACAAATATATTATTAAAGGTCAAAAAATCTTTAAATGAGACATAATGGCTCATTTAAGTTTATTTTTTACTTCTTAAATGAGTCATATTGTCACTATTCCACTTGTATAAAATGAAAACTTTGAAATTATTCTACCCCTTTCTCTGTTCAGTACTTTGCAATCAAGTTTCGGGCCAAGAAACCATATTTATAGACCTCTCTAAGGATACTGATCGCCAAGTCATAGTCGATAAGGAAGATGGGCAATATTTAGGTCATCCAACAACAACATTAATCAAAAATAGTGAGACAGTTTTATGCGTGTATCCTAAAGGGCATGGGCGAGGAGAAATTGTTTACAAACGCAGCCTTGATGGAGGTCAGAGTTGGGGTGAACGCCTGAAAACTCCAATGACATGGAGTAGTTCTAAGGAAGTGCCCACCCTTTTTCAGGTAGAAGATAAAAAAGGAAAAGAGAGAATTATCATGTTTTCTGGTCTTTATCCAATAAGGATGGCAACAACCGAGAACAATGGAAAAACTTGGTCAGAACTAAATCCCATCGGCAATTTTGGTGGCATTGTGGCGATGGGAACAATGATTCAAGATATGAAAAATCCTGGAAATTACCGCGCCCTTTTTCATGATGATGGAAGGTTTATTTCCGATAAACCCAATAAACAAAATCCTACGGTCTTCACATTATACAGTAGTCTATCAAAAGACGGTGGAATGAGTTGGCAAAAACCAATTTCTATTTTTTCTTCGAGTTCAGTACATTTATGTGAACCTGGAGCTGTACGATCTCCAGATGGAAAACAAATCGCTGTCCTTTTACGAGAAAATTCGAGGAGAAAAAATTCATATCTTATCGTTTCTGATGACGAAGGTCAAACCTGGTCAAAACCGAGAGAATTACCCATAACATTAACAGGGGACAGGCACACCGCTAAATATTTTCCTGATGGAAGACTTTTCATATCTTTTCGATGCAGGACAGCAATCGGTTCTAAATTGGGAATCGCTAAAAGCCCTATACCTCATGAAGGCGATTGGGCTGCTTGGGTTGGAAGGTATGAAGATATAATTAAAGGCAAACCAGGCCAGTATGTTATTAGGTTAGCCGATAATAAAAAAGGATGGGATACTTCATACCCTGGGGTAGAAATTCTTAACGACGGAAACATACTGACAACGACCTATGGCCACTGGATTAAAAATCAGGCCCCTTATATAATTTCTATTCGAATAAATGCAGAGGAACTCGATGCGCTCGGAAAAAGATCGCATGCCTTAGAAATCGAGAAGAGCAGCATGAGGTTAAAGTTATAGATGACAGTTAGGTTTTATATAGAAATTTAGAAGATCCGAATCATTATTATTTGGATACTTTCCTTGACGGCAAGAGGCACATCAATCCAAAATCTATCATACCGCTCAATGAAAAAGTCTTTATTTAAGATATCTATTTTAGCTGCACTTTGTTTGATTGCACATGGCAATGATGTAAATCATGTAAAAAACATGACGATGAGTCGTGATCTTTTCAGGAATGAAATAAAGCCTCTTTTTAATGAGCATTGTCTTAAATGTCATGGTGGCGATAAGACCAAATCTTCTTTCGATTTAAATACAAGAGAAGGGCTAATTTTAGGTGGTGATCAAGGTGTAGCCGTCATTCCAGGCAACCCCAAACAAAGTCCACTGATTGATTATCTTCGTCACACTGAAGAGCCTTTCATGCCACCTAAAGAATCAAAATTGTCAGAATCTTCCATTAGTCTAATTGAAAAATGGATAGCTCTTGGAGCAGCATACGATAGTCCACTTGTTAATAATTTGGATCAAAAAAAAGGTCCAATGAAAGTGACCGATGATGACCGCTCTTATTGGGCTTATGCACCAATTAAGTTAGAATTTAACAACAAAAATAAAATTGATGATTTCATCAAAACCAATGCATTGGCTTCTCCTAGAATTCTAGGAAGACGATTGCATTTTGATCTAATCGGATTACCACCAGAACCTGATCATCTCGATAAATTTGTTGATGGTTTCTCTGAGAAAATCTATGAGTCGATGATAGAAGATCTGATATCGAGCCCTAAATTTGGAGAAAGGTGGGCAAGACACTGGTTAGATGTAGCAAGATTTGGAGAGAGCCACGGTTTCGAACAAGACTATGATCGAAAGTTTGCATTTCATTACAGAGATTTTGTCATTCGTTCCTTTAACTCTGACATGCCGTATGATGAATTTACTCGATGGCAAATTGCGGGTGATGAATTAGCACCCGAAGATCCAATGGCAATGATGGCGACTGGCTTTTTAGGTGCAGGAGTATATCCAACTCAAATCACAATCAGTGAAGCAGAGAGAATTCGCTACGATGCTATGGATGATATGCTAGGTACAATAGGCTCTGCCATGTTGGCAACTACCATTGCTTGTGCAAGGTGTCATGATCACAAGTATGATCCCATTCCAACAAAAGATTATTACCAAATGCTTTCTGCATTCACCACTACGGTAAGAAGTGATATTGACATCGACTTATCTTCTATGAATCCAAATAGTGATTCTAAATTAAGGGAAAAAATCTATTTATCTAAAACTCATCTAAAAACTTACGAGAAAAGTGAATTAAAAAAGTCATTCAAAGAATGGTATAAAACCCAGGGTAAATCTAAAAAAGGAGAAAACGTAACCAGTCCTTGGGTAATATTGACTGCTGAAGAAATAAAGTCTGAAGGAGGTGCGAGATTTACCAGAAAAGAGGACGGTTCATATCTCGTTAGTGGAAATAATTCTAACTTTGACACTTATACTTTTACCTCCAGAAATCCCGTTAATAGAATCAGCGCTATAAATCTTGAAGCTTTAAAAGATGATTCTTTAGTTAAAGGTGGCCCCGGAAGAGCCTCCAATGGCAATATCGCTTTGACTGATTTTAAGGTTTCGGTGAATGGTCAAACGATTAAACTTATCAACCCGAGAGCTACATTTGAACAAAAGAATCTTCCTATTGCTGCGGCTATCGATAGCGATCCCAAGTCTGCATGGGCATTAGACCCTCAATTTGGAAAAAACCATTCAGCCATTTTTGATGTGAGTAAGAATTCTAATTCTAAAAATGGAGACCTTTTAGAATTTAAAATCCATTTCAATAATAATAATAAACACAATATTGGTAGATTACGGATTTCAATATCTGATAAAGAGCCTACTACTTTATCGATTAATAATAAAGATTCCGGACCTCATAAAATAATTGAAGATATCAAAAAAATTATAGTTTCCGACAACGGAGAGATTAAAGAATCTTCCATAGAAAAATTACTCTCACTGTTTAAAAAAATTGATCCTAAGTGGATCGAATTATCTTCTCAATTACAAGAGCTTGAATCTACACAGAAAAAAGAAATAACCAAGGTTATGGTTTGTAGTGATGGGACCAAGGTGAAGCCTATGCGTCATCATACCAGTAGTGGGAGTATCCCCGATTTTTACAAAAAAACGTATTTTTTAAATAGAGGAGATGTCCGACAAAAAGGGGAAGTGGCATCATTGGGATTCCTTCAGGTATTGACCCGAGGTGAGGAACCAAAGTCTAAAGGTAGGACTGCGATCGCAGACTGGATTACCGATGTTGACAATGGTGCAGGACATTTACTCGCCAGGGTCATTGTAAATAGAATTTGGCAGTATTACTTTGGAGAAGGCATTGTCACGACACCAAATGACTTTGGCTTCCAAGGACAAAAACCCCAAAACCCCGAACTTCTTGATTGGTTAGCTTTACAGCTAATTGATAATGGTTGGAGCCTAAAACATGTTCATCGCCTAATTCTTGAAAGTAAGGCCTACAGGTCAATCCGTGAACCGAGAAGGCTTGAAGCTGAAGCCATCAGAGATAATGCACTCGCCATTTCGGGTCTTCTAGATGGTACAATGTATGGGCCAGGGACTCTCAATGAAAACATGACACGAAGGAGTATTTATTTTTTCATCAAAAGAAGTAAACTTGTTCCAATAATGCAATTGTTTGACTGGCCTGACTCTTTGACAAGTATGGGTAAAAGATCAGTAACCACCACTCCTTCTCAAGCTCTTAGCTTTATTAACGACCCTAGCATTAGAAACATGGCTAAGGCATTCGCAAAGAGGATAAAAGATTCGAAAGATCCTGTGAAACTTTCTTATCGAATTGCTTACGGACGAGAACCAACGAATATTGAACAAACAAATGGTATAAATTTTCTAAAGCAACAAACTGAAAGTTATTCAGGAAACAAAGAACGTGCTCTCATCGACTATTGTGGTGCCATAATGAGTGCGAATGAATTTATTTATATTGAGTAATAGTTATGAATCACTGTGGAAGAATACAGAACTTTTCAAGTCGAAGAGCACTCTTACAAAAAGCGGGTGGAGGCATAGGTATGCTTGCTCTCAACTCGCTTCTCAATCAGACGTCGTTTGGAGTAGAAAATAACTCAATTAATCCGCTTGCATCAAAACAACCCCACTACGAAGCAAAAGCTAAAAATGTCATTTGGCTTTTCATTAATGGTGGACCAAGTCACGTAGACACTTGGGACTATAAACCTGGCCTTGTTAAAGCTGATGGGCAGAAGTTAGAGGGTTTTGATAAGACTACCGGTTTTTTTGATAACGCAGTTGGGCCACTACTCAAGTCTCCTTTCGAATTTAAACAATACGGTGAAAGCGGTATGTGGGCGTCTTCATTATTTCCAAACCTTTCGAAACACGTCGATAAAATGGCGTTTATAAAATCTTTTCATACGCAGTCTAATAATCATAGCCCTGCGCTATTTATGGCAAATACTGGAGTTACCAGGATGAGCAACCCATGCGTAGGAAGTTGGGTGACTTATGGTCTAGGGTCTGAAAACGAAAATCTCCCAGCATTTGTTGTGATGTCGGATCCTCTTAATAGGGGCCTTCCAAAGGGCCATGCAGCAAACTGGAGTAGTGGTTTTTTGCCGGGCGCTTATCAAGGTACATGGGTACGCTCTAAAGGAGACCCTATTCCAAACTTGAAAAGAACGAGTGACTTAAGTGATCAGCAACAACGTGCCCAACTCGATCTCATTAGTAAGATCAATAATGAGCATCAGAAAAACCACCCTCATGAAAAAGAACTCACAGCTAGGATAAGAAGTTTTGAACTTGCATACAGAATGCAGCAAGAGGCACCAGAATGTTTTGAGATTGATAGTGAACCCGAACACATCAAAAGCCTTTACGGACTAAATGAGAAAAGGTGTTCCCATTTTGCAAGACAGTGTTTAATGGCAAGGCGAATGGTCGAACGCGGTGTTCGATTCGTCCAAATATATTCAGGTGGAATGGAAAATGCACGTAGTTGGGATGGACACGGAAACATCCAGAAAAATCACTCACAATTTGCAGGTGAAACTGATCAACCCATAGCAGGACTTCTATCGGACCTAGAACAAAGGGGTCTTCTTAAAGATACACTTGTCATATGGGGCGGTGAATTTGGTAGACTTCCAGTTTCTCAGCTTTCTGGAGGCAAGCCAACCGGACGAGATCACAATCCACACGCTGGTTGTTATTGGTTCGCTGGAGGAGGATCTAAAGGAGGTACCTCTTATGGTGAGACTGACGAGATTGGCCATAAGGCTGCTGTGAATAAGGTAGAAATCCATGACATCCATGCGACGATTCTTCATCTCCTAGGAATGGATCATAAGAAATTAACATACCTACATAGCGGAAGACGCTTTAGGCTTACAGACGTCGCCGGAAATGTAATTAATGATATTGTGGCGTGAGCGACTTATACCTCATTCTACAATTCGCTTAACATCGACTATTACCTGCATTGTGCGACGTTTACCGCCTCCATAAAAAGTTCCCCTAATAGGTGCTACATCGTCATAATCTCTCCCTATCGCTATTCTAATATACTGCTCATTAACAACTTTGTTATTAGTTGGGTCGAGCCCAATCCAACCAGTTTTTGGTAAATAAACTTCAACCCAGGCATGAGAAGCTTGAGAACCTATCATCACTTTTTCCGTACTACCTTCAGATGGATCCCAAATATAACCAGAAACGTATCGTGCGGGAATTTTCAAACTCCTGCAATAAGCAATTAAAAGATGTGCAAAGTCCTGACATACTCCCTTCTTAATTTTGAAAAACTCTTCAGCTGTAGTTTCTGAGGTCGTTGAATCTGTACAATAAACACAGACATCATAGACCATACTCATAAGAGCGTAGCACGTTTGAAAAACATCATTGGAATCATCTTTGACATCAAGGGCTTCCTTCCAAATTGGCGATGCTCGTTTCACATAGGTGCTATCATTCAGAAATTCATAAAATTCCTCATTATTTAATAAGCTCTCTAAATCTGAGTGATTTGATCCGTACGGTAATTCATCATAATTGACTTTCGACTTGATGGATACCACTGAACGAGACTCTATAAGTAACTGCTTATGCGGCGGATTGACTTCGAAATAATGAACGGTATTTCCGTAAAAATCAGGATATTCAGTAAGTTTCGTTGCAGGCAATACAGTCAAAAGATAAAAATCGGTTTTTTGAAATTCATCCTCCAGCATTTTAAGACGGACTTGATTAACATTTTCTCTAGTCTCTTCACTGTAGTTAAAAACTGTTTTGTGAGTAACCGAATATTTAACTGTATTTTTTTTGGTCTCGGATTTGTTCTTCGAATCAACCTGTGAATGTTCGGTAACTGAATTAGTTTGTGGGGTATTCACTTGATTATTTATTGTTTATTGCTGTTGCTGATAACTTTGTACAACATGGTCTGGTAAAGATGGTGCGCTGACTGAAGAACTTGGTAAGAGTATGTAGTGATCAAAAATTTGTTCACCTATACGGTTTATTTGTTCTTGTATCTGATCCAAGTAATCATGCAATCCAAATCGATTAAGCTCAGCTTTTCCATTAAAATCGATTCTCGCTAGGAGTGATCCAGTAATGCGTTCCGCTTCATTACTAAAGTTTCCTCGGGGAGTCTTCGATATTTGATGCAAAATCGAGTCTACTTGGTTTAAGCAAAATCTTAGCGACCTTGGAAAATTACCATCAAAGAGAAGTAAGTTGATGCAATCACTTTTGGTAATTGTTGTTCCGACAGTTGTTAAATAAGTTGTTCTAGCACTGCACGATTTTAAAACCGTAGGCCATGGTGAAACTGATAAAGGTTTTTGTTCATAGAGAGCAGGCATATCAACGATTCGCGTTGTTTTATCAGCCCTTTCCAAATACCTTCCTAGTTGCACAAATAATGAGCCCTCGTTTTGAGCTATAGTCGATTGAACTAAGCCCTGAAATAATAGTGAAAATCTGATAATACGATTAAAAAAATCATGTTGCGAAAATTCCCACTCGACCTCAGCTGATTCACTGTTTAGAAAAAGATGTATTCGATTCAACTCTCGCCACATTTCCTCAGAGATTTTGTCTCTAACCATTCTAGCATTTTCACGAGCAAACGATATGCATTGAACAATGCTATCGGAGTTTAGATTGGAAAAAGAAAGGAATTCTAAACTTCCTATATTTGATTCTTTAGATGAAACCCTGTCATAATCTTCATCTACACACAATACCTCAAGAATGGGTCGCCACCCTGAGTTGTCCATTAATCTCGAACTCTTACCAAGGTCTAGAAGAAACTGAGAGCTCGTTTCTAGCATACGCGCAATATTTTCAGCCCTCTCGATGTACCTCGACATCCAGTATAAATTATCTGCTGATCTAGATAACATTTCGAAGCAATCTTATTTTAGTTTGATCTCAGCACCCAAGTATCTTTACTTCCCCCTCCTTGGGAAGAATTGACAACTAAAGAACCTTTATTCAGTGCAACTCTTGTTAATCCCCCAGGAATCACTTCAACAGATTCACCAAAGATTACAAAAGGCCTCAAATCGATATGCCTTCCTTCGCAATTACCGTCGCAAATAGTTGGATGCCTTGAAAGTGATATTACAGGTTGGGCAATATAATTCCGAGGATTCTCCTTAATCTTTTCAGTGAATATTTTTCTTTGTTCTTTTGTTGAAGTCGGCCCCATTAACATTCCATATCCACCAGATTCATTTGCCGCTTTAACAACCAAAGATTCAAGGTTATTAAGAATGTAATCTCTTTGCTCTTCTTCAAAAGCGAGATATGTCGGAACACTCTTGAGGATTGGTTTTTGAGCAAGGTAATATTCTATCATCTTAGGAACGTATGCATAAACGACTTTGTCGTCTGCAACACCAGCTCCAAGTGCATTAGCAAGCGTTACATTTCCACTTTCATATGCATCTACGATACCAGGAACCCCAAGCATAGATTCGGAACGGAATACAGTCGGGTCGATAAAATCATCATCTATCCTTCTATAAATGACATCCACCTGAACCAATCCGGTAGTGGTTCGCATATAAACAACTTTATCTATAACTATAAGATCCTGGCCTTCAACAATTTCTATGCCCATTTCTTGAGCTAAAAAGGTATGCTCAAAATATGCACTGTTATATACTCCAGGGCTTAACAATATACAGACTGGATCATTTTTTTGAGTCGGAGCTACAAATTTAAGGGCATCATGAAGCAGCTGCGGGTACTGGCTTACCGGCTTGACGTTCATTTGTCTGTAAAGATTAGGAAATGAACGTTTCATAACTTCACGGTTTTCTAGAACATATGAAACTCCTGACGGACACCTTAAATTATCCTCTAGTACTAAGTATTCACCTTCGTCATCTCTAATAAGGTCTGAACCAGAAATATGTATGTAAATATCTTTGGGAACATCAAAGTCTTTCAAAGATGGTCTATAATGTTCAGCAGAGGTGACTACATGTTCGGGTATAACACCGTCTTTAATAATTTGTGAATCATGGTAAATGTCGTGAAGAAAAAGATTCAGTGCGGTTACTCTTTGAATAAGTCCATACTCTATCTTTTCCCATTCCTTGTGTGGAATAACTCTGGGAAAAGGATCAAATGGAAAAATTTTTTCAGTCCCCTGATGATCATTGTAGACCGTGAAGGTGACTCCATGCTCAACAAAAGCTCTATTAATAGAATGCTTTTTGGCTTTAAAGTCTTTATCCGAAAATGAATCAAAGGCATCTTTGACTAAAGAGTAATGATTTCTCGTCTTTAAAGCATCACTTCCGTTGATGAACATCTCATCGTAAAATTTTTCCGTATGATATTTCTCGAACATAACAATAAATGAGAAATATACTCCAATGCTTATGAAGATTTATAACTCAGGCCAAACATAATTAGCTATTGTTATGCCAAGTTTCCTGCCAAAATGCATATTTCTAGATACCACAACATTCGATAACTCTTAGTCCCAAAACCAATTAACGTATTCATCCGGAGCAAAAAACATTTGGAGAAAAAATATAATTAATCCAATAATCTGTATCGATAAGTACTTTATAAGAAAGCGCCATTTCTTCACAAAGGAGCATATTATGATAATGATAGGTATAAAAAATACCGTGAATCCAAGTAGATAGGAAAGGTACACATTTTGAATATTAATATGAAATAGTAAAGTTTCTGGAAATCCTCTAGTTCCAATAGATTCTGGCCACCCACCAAGAGCATTGTATATATGAATAGCTACAGAATAGAAAAGCATGATAGCTATCGTATAGGGGAGGCAAGCGAGACTATACGCGAACTTCATTTAACTAATTAGATAAGGTCTCCTTTAATAAATTCTTTAATTAACGAAAAGATTATATAACAATAACACACCTCAAAAACTAACGGGGATTTCAATGTACAAAAAAATTTTTTATATCTTTATTATTATTAGTTCAACTTTGAAAGCCGATGATTGGCCCGGTTGGTTCGGACCTGAACGCGACGGTGTATGGCGTGAAGAAGGCGTCGTAGATAAATTTCCTCAAAACGGCCCTAAATCGATATGGAAAGCTCCTGTAGGAAGAGGTTACGCTGGTCCAGCTGTTGCTGATGGAAAAGTTTATATTATGGACAGACAAATTGATAAAGGTGCAAAGTCTCCAGAAAATCCTTTCTCAAAAATAACTATTCCAGGTAATGAACGATTATTATGTCTTGACGCTAAAAATGGAGAGATCGTTTGGGAAAAATCATATGATTGTCCCTATTCAATAAGTTATTCAGCAGGACCAAGAACAACACCATTAATTGATGAAAAACGGGTATATACTATCGGCGCAGAAGGTAATTTATATTGCAGAAGCACTTCAGATGGAAAAGAAATTTGGTCTACAGACTTTAATACCGCTTTTAATGTAAAGACTCCGACATGGGGGTTTTCTTCTACTCCATTAATTTATGAGAATCTTCTAATATGTCTTGCCGGTGGAGATGGCACTGTTGCAGTGGCATTTAACAAATCGAATGGTAAAGAGGTCTGGCGTTCTCTTAGTGCAAAAGAACCAGGCTATGCACCTCCTGTAATAATAAATCATAATAAAAAAGATCAGTTAATCATATGGAACCCAGAATCAGTAAATGCATTAAATCCAAAAACGGGAGAAATTATTTGGACTATTCCATGGGAATTACGTTATGGATTAAGTGTATCAACTCCTCAATTGGTTAATGATATTCTATTTCTTTCCTCGTTTTATAATGGATCAATGGCGATCAAATTGTCAGCTGATAAACAACCTGAAATCCTATGGAAAACTGCAAAAGTCAGTGAAAAAAGAACCGAACACCTTCATGGAATAATGAACACTGCAGTCATTAAAGACGGATACATCTATGGGGCGTGTAGTTATGGTGAATTTCGTTGCCTATCACTTAAAACAGGGAAACGTTTGTGGGAATCACTGGATCCTGTCGGACTCAAAAGACCATCTCGTTGGGGCACAGTGTTTGTCACTCCCCACAAAGATAAATTTTTCCTATTCAGTGAAACCGGCGATTTAGCAATAGCTAAAATTGATTCAAAGGGATACCATGAAATTAGTCGTTCCCATTTGATTGAACCTAACGGCATTGATATGAGGCAGCGTAAAATCGTGTGGTCCCATCCTGCCTATGCAATGCAGTCTTGCTTCGTAAGAAATGATACAGAAGTCATCAGAGTATCATTATCGAAAGAGTAGATTTAATTTAAACCTTGGAAGGGTCGACGGCTTTGTAATTACCTCGAAATCTTTTGGATATATCCTTAAGAATAGCCTCACCTATACCCTTCACGCTAATACAATTAACCTTTGGCAATTGACCTCTGTAAATTTTTTTAGATTCTTGAAAAATAAGATCAACTATCGCAGTATTTCCAAGCTTTTGACCACCTTTTGCGGTTCCAGGCTCACCATCAGCAATTAGAAAAACTGAACTCGGTTTTTGAAGAAATGCCGCTACTAGCGCAAGATCCATTCTTGAACCACCGCTAGTACCTTCAAGAACTTTGACGGTCGAGGGCATAATTGGAAAATAGGAAATCCCATTATTGTCTTTGCCTTTGGCCCCCCACTGCGAAGTTCTCGTTCGATCAAAAGGCGCACCTCCCTTTTTATTGATAAAATATGCTTTCATCCAATTCTTAGCATTTGCGATGTTGGTGGCGTTTGCGACAACAGGCTGAGAGCTGAATCCATCACAATCTTGACCGAAACAAATAATATTGAAGCGAACATTCGGAGATAAAGAAGAAAGAGTTTTAACGATTTCTCTTCTTAGTGCTGCTATACCTTCAGCACCACAATTGTTGTTCATGCTGGTTGAAGTGTCGATGACTAGGATGATCCGATTTCCTCCACCGCTGGTTCCGAAGAACTTAGCGCCCCCACTACCATCTCCGAATCCGCCAATCCCGAAACCATCTCCAAAACCATTTCCAAATGCTAATGAATCAGTAGGGTCGATAATTTCCGGTAATGTAACCGAAGACGAATTTGTTGCTGTTATGATTGGAGCAATAGGGTTCGAAGGTGGAGCAGGTTTCTTGTTAGTAACTTTTTTAGCAAAGGATTGTTTTTTTATTATTTGTGAAACATTGTCTGAACCGGCTTCTACAACCATTTCAATCTCTTGCTCCCTAAAATTGACGATCACTATCAAGTACAAAACGATAAACAAAATCACATGAGTGATCATCGCGATTCCTAGGGAAAGAATTTTTGATTTCTTTTCAAATTCCCTAGAAGATTTCTTAGATTCCTCCAGATCTATGTTATAATCCTCAAGGATCAATTGAGGACTATCATCGCTAGCAGGCACTAACTTTTTTGTAGGCGCATGATCCATTATAAAAAATTTGAAGCATTAAGGTTTCAGATATCTTTCTCTTAAACTCTTATATTAACTATAACTTATAAAGTAATAATCTTATTAGGGTTTTTTTAATTAATATTGATAGTAATCGACCTAAATCGCTTCTTGTTACTATTTTTTAATGATTTACATGAACTAAAACCATTACTCAATTTTTCATTAGTCTCTTCCTGTGTTACTTTGTATTTCACGTTACCATCATCACTAAATAGGTGTAGCTTCGCTGAATTTTCCTGAATGGCTATTGCCTCAGGATTCATATCAGTGAATAACTTGATAAGTTTCGGAAATAATTCTTTGTCTCCACTCCATGAGTAAAGAGCAGACTGAATTTCGTTATCAATTGGACCTCCAATGATGAAATATTTATTATGAAAAGCTGAGTATTCTACTGAACGAATACCTCGCTTACCTAAATTAAGATAAATAGGATCACCTAAAAGCGGTTTAGCACTTTTTAGAATTACATCCTCTGCGTTTGTCAGTGGAATAAGCAATGCTTTGTTATTTGGCACTGGATTTCTCAAACCTATGTAAATTATTTTACCATCTGGAC
>JACETS010000100.1 GCA_013911195.1 Verrucomicrobiales bacterium
GTAGCCATTCATTGTACACAGCATGCTTTAATCATACTTTCACCCTTGGGTCTCGAGTTATTTCCTTTTTGGTTTCCAGTCAAAAATTTCAGGATGTTATATTGGTCTGAAATTAATGATGCTAAAATTAATAAAGAAATGAATTTACTATCGATAGATTGTAATAACGGCAGTAAAATTTTTATATCTATAAAACCGATACCAACTAAAATTAGATCCTATTTAAAAACGGCAATAGATGGAAGAATGCAAGAAAAGCATAAAGATACTTAATAGTTTACAAAGTTGCCATTACGAAAGATGGAAATTTCAAAAAGGAAAAAATCGTACCCCGTAAGTTCTGAATTTAAGGAGTACTTATTCAAATACGGGCGGCATCAGGAAACTATTCCCAAAATCTATAGCGACTTGCATCGATTCAATGAGGCCATTCAGTATGAGTCACCTGACGGATCAGAAACCAATTGGCAAACGGTGATGTATAAGCCTAATGAAATGGCTGAGCTAAGGTCCAGACTCACAAGCATATATGTTAACCTTAAAATGGGTGGCGATGCACAGAAAGCCAAACACCTTGATGTGGAGAGAATTGATTTTGGAGTTTTTGGAAATTCGCGACCTTTTAGAATTAGAATAATCAATCGGTATAATGATAATTTTGACCACTATTATGTAAAAGTGGCCGATGCTTCTAGAGTATACGGTCTAGAGCTAGAGCACATCTTATCCCCAACCAGAATCAATTATTTAGTCAATGGGGGCACATTAATAGAAGAGCATATTGCTGGCCTCCCTGGTAATGTATTTTTAAAAGATTTACAAAAAAGAGAAGACCTCCACGCGGTAAGAGTTGCGAAGGAGTTTGTAAAATTCAATGAACGCTGCTTTGTGAGACTGCTCGGTGATATGAGATCAGTTAATTACGTTGTCGATATGACTCCTGATTTTGAAGAGGTCCAATATCGAGTCAGACCGATCGACTTTGATCAACAGTCGTATGAGGGGAACCGTAAAATCTATTTAGCTCAATTTTTTGCCGATAATTTTCCGATCGTTGATATGGTTATGAATTTACTTAATCAGGAAACTATTGAGCAGTATCAAAAAGAGGAAAGAACACTCATATCAAGGCGATACCGATCAGCTGAAAGGCGCGTAGGCGAGCTATTAGACCTCATGTCCAAAGAGCAGCTTTCAACGCCGGAAAAAACCAAACAGCTAAATCAGGATTTAGCCGAACATTATCAAACAAATATTTTTAAAAACGCAGACACGATGGGTAAAATCGTGCGCACTCATATCGAGTATCTTTTAGGATTAAGCTAAATAGTTAGCCCTTTTTAGGCATTGGTCTATGCGGCCAAGAAGGAGTTCCTGGAGGGTCAGGCGCGTGAGGAGTTTTACCTAATCCATAATCCTCAGCCTGCATATCCAGATCTTTAAACCAATTTTTATCTCTTATGAATCCATAAAAACTTGGGTAGAAAGGATCAACATAATCTACATCTGCTTTACCTGGAACTTTTAATCCAGTTAGGTGATAGCACGCGTTAACCACGATACGACGAAGACCCTCACTTACAAAGTCACAGGATGCTCCTGCAGTAGTGCAAAAAGCTTCACCTTTTGTTTTGCCGTCTGGTGCCACATAAGGGTGTAGCCAAGCCAGTGCCTGCATAGGGTCATTCTTTTTGCCGTCAACATTTTCAGATTTGGGATCCATAGTCTTGGTTACCGCACCTCTCAAAAGAATTGTATCCTGATCCGTAAGATGGCGAACCCCATAAACATCTGATGGTGCAAAAACATCACCTACTCCATTTAAAACTTCGTGATCCTTGTTTTTCTCTTCAACAACTCCACGTGCACCTTCTCTTTTATGGCCTCCATGATGATTAACCCATTGTTCGCCAAGAATTTTTCTACCAAATGCTCCAAAACCAATGGCACCTTCACCTGAGCCGAATTTATTTCCACCAGTAAAAGCATGAGTGGCTGTTCTAAAGCCAATGACAGGCTTACCAGCATTTAGAAAGTTTGTAATAGGCAACGCTTCTTCTTGAGATGGCTGTCTAAAACGAGTCCCGATGATCATGAGATCAGCTTTATCCAAAGCTTTAAGCCCCCTAAGACCTTTTTGGTTATTGGGGTCAATGTAACCGTCTGTCCATGAGAAAATAATGGTGCAATCAAAACCATGCTTTTGAGCTAATATTTTACCAAGCATTGGACCAGATTCTTCTGATCGGTATTCTTCGTCACCTGTAATAATAACGATGTGTTTACCCTTGCCTGGGCCATCTTTTCCTTTCAGAAAAAGCGTATCGGCTGCGTTAGCAAAAGAAGTTACTAATAGAGATATCAATAATAGTTTGAGAGATTTTTTAATCATTTTTCAAAAGGTGTTCAGGACAATTTTTCTAAATATTGCACCAATAATTCTTCTTAAAAAGAATAAAACTCGATAAATCATGGTTAACCTCAAAAAATATCCCTATCCAAGAGCTTATTGTACAAAACTTGCCAGCATTATTATTATCGTTTAAAGACAATTGATGAAATTAGCTCCAACAAAAATTAAGAAGTTATTCACCATTCTTACTTTGCTTCTTGGCGTTACGCCCTTTTGCTCAGCCCAGTTTTATGGTGATCCACCTGATCAGACTCACCCTTGGGCGATACATGATAATAATAGACCACAACCTCCAAGGGTAGAACCAGCAAAAAGCCCTGGTGGTGCTCCTTCTGATGCGATTGTCTTGTTTGATGGAACAGTGGACTCATTCAAGGAAAATTGGATCCATACTAACAATAAGCGCAAGAAGGATTGGAAGATACAAGACGGCGCACTCGTCTCTGTTGGCGGTGCTGGATCAATTGCATCTAAGGCTCAATTTTCTGATTGCCAGTTGCACATTGAATGGTCTGCTCCGACTAAAATCGTGGGAAGTAGTCAGGGAAGAGGAAATAGCGGAGTTTTTCTTATGGGCAAAACTGAAGTTCAAGTGCTTGATAATTATAATAATCCTACTTATCCAGATGGATTTGCCGGATCTATTTATGGAGTCATGCCACCTATGGCCAATCCTCTCAAAGCACCTGGAAAATGGCAAAGTTATGATATTATTTTCAGAAGACCGATTCTGAAGGATGGGAAAGTGTTAGATGAAGGTTCAATGACCGTTCTTGTCAACGGAGTCGTAGTCCAAGATTCAACTCCTTTAGAGGGTGGGGGTGGACACCGAGCTCGCTCAAAGCCAAGGGCTTTTCCCGAGAAGGGACCTCTTTCTTTGCAAGACCACGGTAATCCAGTAAGATTTAGGAATATATGGTATAGAGAATTGAGAAAAAGACCACTCGAGGGTGGAACGGACGGTAAAATATCTCCTGAAGCAACCGCCAAAAAACGAGTCGAGATCGCTGCAAATATACGCAAAGACGCTCAAACCAAACAGGGCAAAGAGAAGTTGTTAAGATTAATGGAATCACTCTACTACCAGAAACATGAAGAGGCTTACGCTCAGGCTGAAGCTCTTGGCGAGAAGTTCGTATATGAAGTTGCTGAAAAACCAGAAGGTCGTAAGAGCGATGTTATGCAACTTAACAATGCGGTTAAGTATCTAGTAAAACATAATATAATGCCTTCAGATCATCCCGGTATTGGGGCAATAAAAGATCTCATCGAAGAGAACGGCTGGAATAAATAATCAATCAATTCCAAAAAGAAGGGCCCGTCCTATTTGGACGGGCCCTAGCATTTTAATTATTTAATAATTGGGAATTATGCCTCAAATTTCCAGTCTCCTCTGTAATTTACAGTCTTTAGGAGCTTATCAGCTTCAGCATCACCAACACATTCCTCTTTAGCTGGATCCCACTTGATTGCTCTACCTAGTTTATCGGAAACGTATCCAATGTGGCCAGGTGTTGCTGAACGGTGTCCAGTTTCTGCAGTACAGATGCAATCTTTACGTGTTCTGATTCCATCAATAAAGTTTTGATGGTGTCCGCCTACGGTTTTATAAGCCTTTTTCGGGCCACGATCATTTTTCTCAATGATCCAATCTTTGTTGGAGGCTTCTATTCTTCCACGATCGACGTAAATCCATCCATTTTCACCATGCCATTCGGTACCCATGCTTCTATTCTTGTCCTTACCCATCTTATGCTTATTAGATAAGGTTACAGTGTAGCCTCCAGCATATTCTGAGACAACGGTGTAGTCGAGTGGCTGATCATACATGCCTTTACCGTGGTAACGGAATCCTTTGGCTTCGACTTTGATTGGACCACTCTTGTCCATTTCGAGGCCCCAATGGGCTATGTCGTTGTGATGACCAATCCAGTCCATTAGTTGTCCGCCGCCGTAGTCTAGGCACCAACGCCAATTCCAGTGAAGACGCTTAGGATGAAATGGTAACATTCTGCTGGGTCCGCACCAAAGGTCATAATCGATATGATCAGGAATCGGTTGTGCGACTTTGCCTTCTTCATTGGTGCCGCCACCGGTTGGAAGACCAACTTTAACTTCTTTAATTTTTCCAAGAACGCCGTTCATTACAGCCTCTGCAGCTACACGCATACGAGAACTTGAGCGTTGTTGAGAACCAACCTGGAAAATTGCTTTGTTCTTAGCCGCTGCTTTATAAACGGCCTGACCTTCTGCGAAAAGATGAGTTATTGGTTTTTCGCAATAAACATCTTTTTTGTTATTTAGAGCCTCAAGACAAGCCAATGAGTGCCAGTGGTCAGGTGTACCAACAATAACGGCATCCAAGTCCTTCATGGCACAAAGATCTCTAAAATCGGTGAAGGTTTCACAATCTTTGTTTCCATTTTTTTGATTCACATGATCGCGCGCCCTGTTCATGTTGTTTTTATCAGGGTCGCAAACAGCAATACCACGAGTGCCACTTTTGCCCATCAAATTTCTGAGGTTACCTGTTCCTTGTCCACCACAGCCAATAAGGCCAAGTGTAATCTGGTTACTAGGTGCATCAGCTCCTAGCACAGAAGAAGGAATGATTGTCGGTGCAGCCAATGCACTGGCCGCGGATGTTTTTAGAAAGTTTCGTCTCTTCATAAGCCCTCTAGTCTCTCGAAATGATGCCGTCATTCAAGAAAAAAAGAGAAAATAACCTAAAAACCTATAGGTATTTGGCCAATGAGGGTCAAAGCATCAATTGGAACTTGTCCAAACTGGTTGTGTCCAAGCTTTTTCAATTTGTCCTTTAAAAGAGGGATTTGGATGATTCCTTGAGGAATAGACAGTGGCTCGAAAGTACCAATCATTTTCAGATAATTGATATTTAACTTTTATACCTTCGAAACTGGCAAAAACTTTTCCTATCTTTCGAGGATCATTTTCTTCACCTTTTTTCGTTCCCGTAATTTTAGTGCTGTATACGATTCCGTCCTCGGCTTTAATTTCAAATTCTATGATGCCTTCTTTTTGACTTCTACGAAGATGCTTAAAATGAACTCCGCTGGTTGCATAGAAATTACCAGCATTAATTGAATTCACAATGGTGTCCTCATTTAGTGTAGGGCTATTAACCATTATCCACCCCCTTCCGGGTTTAGAATCACCACCGTGATAATGATGAGAATCATCTGAGGAAATTCCAAATAGTGGAAGAGCATTAAGTTTGGAAAGGCGTATGGTATTAGCTATGTCCCAAATTTTTTCATCGCCGGGTCTCTTTGCGTCCCCCTTATGATTTATACTAGGGTGGCCGTTGTAGACCTCAAAAAATTTTTCTTCAAGTACGTGGGCTATATCTTCAGCTGTAATGGACCACCCAAAGTTTGGATGATTGATATGAGCAAACATTGGCTTATTCAAACGGGAAGCTTGTTCCTGAACGGCAATAATATTGTTACGCATAGTTTCGCGTAATGAATTTCCTTTCTTGGGTTTGATTAATTCTTCCAAGTTGATTCCGTTAGTATGCACAGGAGAACCATTAAATCCGTTTGTTATTTCTTCGCCTTGTATAAAAATAAAATTCTTATCCTTTTCAAAAAGAGGGCGAATTTCATCGAGTGTTTTTAGTCTGACTTGTTTCTTATTTTCTTCGCCTCGTATCTCTACCCATTCGTCTCCAAAGGTGCTTAAATACTTTTTCATAGTAGGCACACCTAGAGTTTTGCGTCTTTTCTCAACACCTTCTATAGCCATCCATTTTTCACCACGGCTAAGAATATTATGATCTGAAAGTACAAGAAAATGATATCCATTGTCTTTGTAATATTTTGCAATCATCTCAGGAAAATCATTACCATCACTCCATAGAGTATGGGTGTGAGTGTTGCCCTTGAACCAAGATGCATTTTCCTCTGCATGTGAAAAAAAATGAGAGTTTAAATGTACAACTAAAATGGCTAATAAGATTTTTGTGTTGGAGCGCATTAACTCATTTTTAACTAATCTACTTCACCTATTCAACCTAGATCAAAAGGGAATGGTCGAATACCCTTGTATCAGATGCATAAAGAGTGCATTTTCAGACATATAAATAATAAGAAATATTAATAATATGCGCTATATACTCACACTTTTATCCTCAATTGTTGTATTTTTTAATAATGTTTCAATTGCCCAAAATATTCCGCCAGAGGGCTTTGATGCATTATTTAATGGTAAAGATCTTAAAGGCTGGTTTGGGCATGGAACAAAGGACCCCCGGACACTTTGGAAGATGTCCCCTGAAGAATTAAAGAAACATCAAGAAGAAACACTAAAAGACATTAATGCTCATTGGAGTGTTAAGGATGGAGAACTGATTAATGATGGTAAGGGATTATACCTAACGACGAAGAAAGATTATAAAGATTTTGAATTACTCTTAGAATATAAAACGGTTCCAAAGGCAGACAGCGGCATTTATCTTCGGGGAGTTCCACAGGTTCAGATTTGGGATTCTACTGAAGAAGCTAAATGGAAAATTGGTGCTGATAAGGGTTCAGGCGGGCTGTGGAATAACAGCAAGGGAGCCCCTGGTAAAGATCCATTAAAACGTATGGATAAGCCATTTGGAGAATGGAATAAATTTCATATTATAATGATAGGTGAAAGAGTAACGGTTTACCTTAATAATGAAAAAGTTGTTGATAATGTCGTCATGGAAAATTATTTTGACCGTAAAATCCCAATCTTTGAAAAAGGGCCTATCCAGCTTCAGACCCATGGGGGTGAAATCCGTTGGAAAAATATTTTCATTAGAGAAATAACTTCTGACAACGACAAAGGCTACCAAACCTTATTTAACGGAAAAGATTTATCCGGTTGGCATGGCGCTGTTAACAATTACGAAGTTGTTGATGGATCCATAATGTGCAAGAAGGGTAAAGGAGGAACGCTCTACGCTAAAGAAGAGTACGGTGATTTTTCCTTTAGATTTGAATTTCAATTACCTCCAGGTGGCAACAACGGCATCGCTGTTCGCTCACCAGGGAAAGGTGATCCTGCATGGGAAGCTTATGAGATACAAGTACTTGATGACACGGCCAAAAAATATGCCAAACTTCAGCCCTATCAGTTTCATGGTTCAGTTTATGGTCTAGCGCCAGCTCAGCGCGGAGCCTTACTCCCTGTTGGAGAATGGAATAAGCAGGAGATTACCTTTAAAGGAAGTAAGATCAGAGTTACTCTTAATGAGACGACCATACTTCATCAAGACATTAGTAAAATTGATCTAACCAAAGTGAAAAAAGTTCCAAAAGGAGTTAACCGCTCCAAGGGCTTTATTGGTTTTGCGGGCCATAGTGATCCTGTTAAGTTTAGAAATGTGCGTATAAAAAGCCTATAAATTGACAAATTTAGAGTAATTTTGATGCTCGTATCATAGGATGAATGTGAACTGGCCTGATCATTGTAGCAACTAAAGATAAGAAGCTATAGCAATAAACAACCAACGATTTTTAGTCAGATATTCATTATCATCATTAGGGGTTTACATTTTTGGTGAGCAATGCATCATCATAACAAGATGAAAATTACCTCTCTTACTTTCTGTTCTTTATTACTTACTATTTCATTATTATCAGCGGCACCAGTTGGCAAGTATCCTTCTTTACCCAGTAAAGTTCTTTCCAATTATAAACCGAATTCAGTGAGTGACCACTCGCCTGAAGCGTTGGCCAAGAGTGCCAATACTTTTTTATCCTCCTTGAATAATGAACTAAAAGCTCAGGCAGCATTGCCATACAAGAGTAAGGAAAAAGCTAAGTGGACGAATGTACCTCCTCGTGGTCCACAAGGGGGTGTAAGATTAGGCGACCTTAACGAAACTCAGATTAAAAAAGCACTGGATCTTTTAAGTACTGTTTTAAGTGAACAGGGATACAACAAAGCAATCAACATTCCTTTGGCGGATGATAGGCTTCTTAGAAATGGTCAGCGAAGACCAGGATTTGGAGCCGAAGATTACTGGCTTGCTATTTTTGGTGATCCTTCTGCAAAGAAGCCATGGGGTCTACAGTTTGATGGCCATCATATTGCCATAAATCTTGCTTTTCATGGAAATCGCATGTCAATGTCTCCAACTTTCATAGGTACCCAACCTCGTGAATTTCAACTTGGTGATAACAAAATCATTCCAATGGCTTCAGAAGCCCCTTCTGGACTAAAATTGCATAATAGTCTGAATGATGAGCAGAAGAAAAAGGCTACCATTGGATCTAAACGCGCAAACTTGATAGCAGCTGCAGGAAGAGATGGATTTGTTCCCGATCAAATTGGCATATCCTGTAAGGGGTTTAATGAGGCCCAGCGCAAAGCACTATTTGATGTGATTAAAGTTTATATTGGTGATCTTCCCCAACCATTTTTAAAAAATCGTATTGAAGAGTTAACCGCTGAGATAGATAAAATGTCATTTGCATGGTGGGGGCCCTCAAAAGAGAAGGGCGATTTTTCATATCGCTTACAAGGTCCATCCCTAATCATTGAATATGCTGGACAAGATCTTGGAGGTGATCCTCACGATCATCTTCATTCTATGTACAGGGATCCGACCAATGAATACGGAGCCCGATTAGGTAAATGACAGATTAATATTAAGAACTTAGGTAGTTCGTCTAAGTAATAATATCCGTGAC
>JACETS010000101.1 GCA_013911195.1 Verrucomicrobiales bacterium
TCTCATAGCTCTAACTATGACACCTTTTTTTAGCATTTTTTCAAAAACTGCATCACCATCACCCACTTTGATTAAAACGAAATTCGCATAACTTCTCACAAACTCGATTCCCATCTTTTCAAATTCATTCTGAAGCATCTCTCGTCCCTCATCGGTAATATCCTTTGTCTTTTTTTGATGCTCATCATCGGCTAATGCTGCCAAAGCGGCTTCCTGAGCGAGTAAGTTTGCATTAAAGGGTTGTCTTGTTTTTTGTAAAATTGAAGCTAATCCGGGCGTAGTAATTCCATACCCTATCCTCAATCCAGCAAGCCCCTGAATCTTTGAAAAAGTTCTCATTACAATCACATTTCTTCCCTCCCTAATATATTTTAATGTGTCGGGAGGAGAGTCTAGGAATTCATAATAAGCTTCATCGAATATAACGATTACGTCTTCAGGAACAGCATCCATGAATCTATCAATCTCTTCTTGCCTAACAAGAGTTCCAGTTGGGTTGTTAGGATTTGCAATAAATATCTGTCTCGTTTTGCTAGTGATAGCGGCTGCCATAGCCTCAAGATCATGAACGAAATTTGGGTCCTTCACTTCAACAGTATCTGCACCAAAAAGAGTTGCCATCAATTTATAGACTACGAAAGCATGCTCTGCGACAATGACCTGGTCACCAGGCTTCAGAAATGAATGACCAACGAATTCAATTATTTCGTTCGATCCATTACCTAAAACAATATTGTCCATGGATAGAGAAAATTTTTGGGCAATAGCATTTCTTAATTTCCAGCCGCCTCCATCAGGATAAACGTGAACATCTGAGGCTAATGATTTCATAGCCTCAATAGCTTTAGGGGAAGGTCCTAGGGGATTCTCATTAGAAGCTAACTTGATAACGTTATCCGGATCGAGGCCAAGTTCTCGGGCAACATCTTCAATCGGTTTACCTGGCTCATATGGGATCAAGTCGCGAAGCTGAGGATTTGCAAATTCACAGGGATCAATCATCTGAAAACCATTCAATGCATCAGACCATTGGTCAAGTCTCTACACAATTGTTATTCAATTTAGAAAAATTTTGAGACTGAATCAATTGTAGTGATTCAATTTCTGTATCTTTGCGCTATTGGAATCCTGCGACCCACTCCAAATGCTTTTGAAGTCACTCGCAAACCTGGAGCTGACTGCCATCTTTTCCACTCGTTCATATCAACTCTGCTCGCAATCCACTTTACCAAATCCTTATCATATCCTTTATCAATTATAGAACTAACGCTCATAGATTGGTCTACATACAGCTCCAATATTTGATCCAACAATTCATAATCGGGTAAAGTATCCTGATCTTTCTGATTAGGTTTAAGTTCAGCGCTTGGCTCTTTCTCTATCGTACTCCAAGGAATAACCTCATCATTTCGATTGATCCATTTTGCAAGTTCATAAACCAATGTTTTCGGAAGATCGCTAATAACCGCAAGCCCCCCGCACATGTCACCATAAATCGTGCAATATCCAACTGCAAGCTCACTCTTATTACCTGTTGTTAAAAGCAGATGCCCTTTCTTATTAGAAATTGACATCAAGAAAATACCTCTAATTCTTGCCTGCATATTTTCTTCAGTAATATCCTCCTCATAATCACGAAACACTTCATGCAAATCTTCCTTAATCGTTGAAAAAGATTTACTAATCGGAACCTCTTCAAAGCCTATTCCTAAATTTTCTGCAAGCATCAATGAATCATTAACACTTCCAACTGAACTGAATTCACTTGGCATAGTTACGCCAAAAACATTTTCAGCGCCCAAAGCGCTTTCAGCAATCACTGCTGTTAACGCTGAATCTATACCGCCACTTAAGCCAACAAGAGCACTTTTAAAACCACATTTTGAAACATAATCTCTAAGTCCTAAGACTAGGGCATCATAAACCTCCTTCAATCTATCATCTTCTTTAATTACAATTTTTGAAGATTCAGTATCGACTAAAATAGATTCATCCTTAAAAGAAGCCCCTTGAGCAATCAATTCTCCTTCTGCCGAGTAGGCCAAAGAATTACCATCAAATATAAGCTCATCATTTCCACCTACTGCATTGCAGTAGATGACTGGAGTCTCAATCCTTCGAGCTAGAAAAGATAGCATCGCATGCCTTTCTTTATGTTTTCCAATATGGAATGGTGAGGCACTAAGATTTATAAGAAAATCAACCCCTTGTTTTGCAAGCTCACCCGCAGGATCTTTCACATATAATTTTGACGGAAGAAAATCTTCACTCCATATATCCTCACATATTGTAATTCCAAATTTCTTTCCTGCTATCACTTGAACCTGGACTTCTTTGGATGGCTGAAAATAACGTGCCTCATCAAACACATCGTAACTCGGCAAAAGGCTCTTTGTCGCCCTTCCAATAATTTGATTATTTTGAATGACTAAAGCGGTATTTTGAAAAGGATTGCCTGAGTCCTGAGTATTGTATTCCACGCAACCAACAACAATTGGAATATTCCCAATACTCTTAGAAAGATTTTCGATTACTGCAAGATTGTCATCAATAAACCTCGACTTAAAAAGTAAATCTCTGGGGGGATAGCCAGTTATTGACAGCTCTGGAGTGATTACTAAATCAGCACCTTGTGACACCAATTCTTTGTACTTTGATAGAATTTCATCGGCATTCCATTTCAAGTCACCCACAACAGAGTTTATTTGAGCAATTCCTATTTTCATTTACCAGTAGCCAAAATTTCCAGTAATTAAAACGTAGCATCCAAGCAAAAGGTTTGCCAATGCGTGCATGATAATACATGCAGTTAAATTCTTTGTCTTCACTGCAACAAAATAGGTAATTGTTCCGTACATAAATGCTCCAAAATAATCTGAAGGAGCATGTATCAAAACAAACAAAATAGTAACTATTAAATAACTCTTGATCGAGAATTTCCCGAATGGCTGATTCCAGTAATTACCATCTCTATCAAGGATATACCTCATCAAAAAACCCCTCCAAAAAACCTCCTCTACAATTGAAACCACTACGACCATGCGCACAAAACGCATGAAGATTGCAAACCAAAAGAAGTTATTATTCTCACCCAAGAAATCTGAGGGATAAAACCCGTCAACTCTCTTAGTAAAACCAAAAAATCTCCACCATCCTTCATTCATATCCATTGAAATGAAAAGGTGTCCAGGCAATATCCAAAGGGTTATTCCAACAATACCCATTAAAATAGCAAAACCCAATCCTTTAACACGACCAAAATTAAAATGAGACCAGTACTTCTTGATTAAGATCAGACAAACTATTGTTTGCAGTGGGTACAACCATTGTTCAGGTGCATATCTATACCATGGATAGGCATCCTTATTATTAACTAAAAACCCGAAGAACTCCAATATTGGAATAACTAGCAATAACCCCATAAACAATGCGATGGGCAAAATATGGGCTAGAGCCTTTCGAGAAATTTGATCCTCGGTAAGGGCAACTGGCTGCGAATCATTCATTACTTTACCGACTCAACGAACCTCTTAAACCCCTGCATCGCCGACTTGATTAAATTAATGTCAGTTGCGTAGCAGCATCTTAAAAAACCCTCTCCACTAACTCCAAATGCATCTCCCGGCACTGCAGCTACACTTTCAGTCTCGAGTAATTTTGTGGCAAAATCTTTACTCGACAATCCTGTTTCTCTAATATCAGGAAACGCATAGAAAGCCCCACCAGGTAAATGACAAGGTACTCCCATACCATTAAATTCATTAACCATATAATCGCGCCTGGATTTATACTCCGTCCTCATTTTTTCTAATGCTTTAGCACCATTTTCTAATGCTTCAATCGCTGCAACTTGACTCGTGATAGGAGCACAAAGCATAGAATACTGGTGTATTTTCATCATTGCCTCGGTTATTTCGGGAGGAGCACAAGAGTATCCTAATCTGAAACCGGTCATTGCATATGCTTTTGAAAACCCATGAAGCAAGATACTCCTTGATTTCATTTCTGGTAATGAAGCTATCGAAACGTGCTTATAATTATCTTCATAAACTAGTTCACTATATATTTCATCAGTTATTACGATTAGATCTTTGGATATACATAAATCTGCAATATTATGAAGCTCTTCCTTAGTCATAACGGCGCCAGTGGGATTTGTAGGAAAATTTAAAATCAAAATTTTTGATTTTGCGCTTATTTTCTTTTCGATTTCCTCTGCCTTCACTTCAAAATTATCTTCAGACCGAGTTGAAACAGCAACTGGCACTCCATAAGCGAGAGCAATACTGGGATCGTAAGAAACGTAGCAAGGTTCATGATAAACAACCTCTTCACCAGGATTAAGTAAAGCCCTACAGGCAAGATCAAGAGCCTCAGACACACCCACAGTCACAAGGACCTCACTTCGCGGATCATAATCCACATCAAATTGAGATTTAACATACGAAGAGATTGATTTTCTTAATTTTTCGAGTCCCAAATTAGAAGTATAACTTGTTTCTCCTTTTTCCAATGAATAGATAGCCGCCTCTCTTATGTGCCAAGGACTTGAAAAGTCAGGTTCACCAACTCCAAGTGAAATAACATCATCACGCCCAAGCACTAGCTCAAAGAAGTCCCTAATTCCCGATCTAGGAATTCCCTTTACTTGTTCAGCTATCTTGTCATCAAAAGACATTTGGATTTTATTATAAATTAC
The DNA here is from genome assembly GCA_013911195.1 of Verrucomicrobiales bacterium. Classification (GTDB taxonomy): domain Bacteria; phylum Verrucomicrobiota; class Verrucomicrobiia; order Verrucomicrobiales; family DEV007; genus EC70. The sequence continues at coordinate 4,700 of JACETS010000101.1, forward strand.
GATATCTAGGGACTTACTGGCAACCTGTCACCTGAACTTTCAGATCCTGAGAGAAATCCATTGGATTTATATGATTTCAGTTGAAAGTGGGTCGCAGTAGAAACAACTCCCTCAAGAGTGCTTAATTTTTCTGCAACAAAAGTTGCCACACTATGAAGAGAGCTTCCACTTATTACTACGCAAAGATCATATGCTCCGCTCATTAACATACAACTTTCAACTTCATCAAACTTTGCAATTCTTCTGGCTAATCTGTCAAACCCTCCTCCTCTCTCCGGAGTGAGCTTGACTTCAATTAGTGCCGAAACCGCATTAGAACCTTCCAGTTTGCTAATGTCAGTAACTGCGGCAAAACCAAGAATGGTTCCAGATTCAATCAATTTTGACAATTCAGTTTCCACCTCTTTAGCCGTAAGGCCGACAATCGAAGCTAATTCCTCAACTGAATATCTAGCATTTTCCTTGAGAAGTTGAATAAGTTTATCCATGTAAATTTAGAGTTAAATAATAATATGAAATTGAAATTCTTCTAGTTTTTAGAAGTTGCTAGAAATTCATCATTACTGAGAACTTGCCTACCCTGACGATTCCAAGCATCAAATTTTTGCCAACCCCTTAACAACAGAGATCTTGAAGCAGCAAATCGATCTTCGGCACCTAATACGACAGCAATTAACCGCCTTGGAATAACTTGCTTCTTTCCATCAGCCAACTCATTTACTAAAGCCTGTTTTTCAGAAGAAACGGCCAAACATGGACCAGCTCTTGAAGTTTGGCCTGTTTTAATTCCATCGATTCCGTCCATTCCTAAAATTTGGTTAGTGTTTTTTATAAGGAACTTCTTTTTACCTTCTTTCGTAAAAACCGAAACTTCTCTACTTTTTTGAGAACAGATGAAAGCGAAAGGGGCCTTATTCATTGCGCAAATTGAAAGCCTGGCAATATCACTAGCACAAGAAAAGGGTGGTTTTCCTTGATGATCCATCCCATGCGGGTTTTTAAATTTGGTATTTTTTGCCCCATTATTTAGAGCAAGAGCGTTCATATTCTTCACAAATTCTTTAACCGGATCACCCCCTCTACCTTCTCTTTGCAGTAAGTCATTGCCCACATGCACAGCTAATGCTTCTGCTGCCCAATTGTTTGATCCAAGAACGGCAGAATATAAAGCATCCCTAATACTCATTAAGTCTCCAGGTATAAGACCAAGTTGATTCGGACCTCCAATCAACGCTGCAGACTGGGGTACAATTAAATTAGAGCTGAGATCAGCATTAACTGCTTGGGCCCAATCCAAAACTACTACAGAAGTGGCAATTTTGGTTAAACTAGCAACCGGCATTCTTTTATTTATATCTCTTGCTGATAGAATTTTTTTGGAGTGGAAATCAACAACTATATACGAATTAACCATAAACCCTTGCCTACCTTGAGCATTAGCTTGTTTGGAAAAGAATGACCCAATTAAGAATAATAAAATACTAAGATATCTTGGTGAAAACATTGCTAAAATTTTAATTAACTTAACTATCATAAAGATCAGCGCAACAAGTGGTTATCTGACTAATTATAAAAAGTAAGGAAGAATGCCTATTTTATAGCGAGTAGGCTCATAATTAGAAGGTTCTCACTCTTACCTCTTGATAATAATTAGCTAATGAACGCTATCGGTTAAATGCGAACGTGAAAGGTGTTGCTGGAGCGCCTAGTATGACTATCTTAATAGATAACAGTTCCAAGAACCTTAGTCTTCAGTTTATTGATCACTTAATTTATAGGGCAAAACTACTGGTACTGAGGAAACATTAATGCATTAAAGAGAACTTGAAACTATTGCAGGATTATCAAACTGAGAAACGTCATCAGAGGAATCATTAATTTGAGATATTAAGCAAATTAATGAAATTTAAAAATCCTGCCTAAATAATACAAACCTACCAACTAAAAAGACAGAACATGAAAGACTCATCATCTTCTGGCCCACGAAAAGGCAGAAGTCGTAATTACAACAATAAAAACAGAAACAATAACCGCAGGCACATTAAACAGAAAGTACCAAGAAGAGCCAAAAAGAAATCTATTCTTAAACGAATACTAGAATTGTTCGGGATAGGAAAAACCAAGCCGAAAAAGAATTCATCGAAAAAAAATCCAAGAAATAGAAAAACTCCGCAGAATTCAAGAAACTCTAGAAAAAAACCAATCAGAGCAAATAAATCACAAAGGACTCCAGAAAAAACTCCAGTCACATCAGGCAGACTTTATGTTGGAAATTTACCTTACAAAACAACCGACGAAGAGCTCAAGGAATTGTTCAATCAAGCCGGTGAGGTTATAAGCGCTGAAGTCGTTAGACATCGAAGAAATAATCGCTCCAAAGGATATGCATTTGTAGAAATGGCAAATGTAGAGATCGCTCAAAAAGCGGCAACACAAATGCATGAATATTCTTATCTAGAGAGAAGGCTTATTGTCAACGGTGCCAAAAGCGCTGGCCGTGAAGATAATTAAACTTTTTGATATAATTCATTTAAAAAAATGCGGTCACTTTACTTGGTGGGCCCAACAGGATCAGGGAAAAGCTCTCTAGCGTCACTCATTGCAAATGATTTAAATGGAGAAATCATCAATGGTGATGCATTCCAATTGTACAAAGGAATCGAAATAATAACCGCTTCACCAAATAAAAAAGAATTAAACCGTGCACCTCATCATCTTTACGGGATCCTTAACTTAGATGAGGAGTATAATGCTGGTAAATATTCAATAGCAGCAAAAGCAAAGATCAAGGAAATCAAAGAAAATAAAAAACTGCCGATAGTCACTGGTGGCAGTGGTCTGTATATTAAAAGTTTAACCCATGGTCTATTGGATTTTCCACCGGTTGACGAAAAGCTGAGAAAAAAATTAAACCAATTATCAATTGAAGAATTAACTCAAAAATTATTCAAATTTGATCCAGACGGCGCTCAAAATATAAATTTAAAAAACAAGCGCCACATTATTAGAGCCTTAGAAATATCCATCCAATGTGGAAAGCCAATGTCGCAAATAAAAAAAGATTGGAAAAAGAAAAACCCAGTATTTACAGGCTTAATTATAGAAAGGCCACGAGATGAACTTTATGAAAGAATAAATTCAAGGGTAATAAAAATGTTCAATTCAGGCGCAGTAGAGCAAATAGCACAATTACCAGAGAATATTTCTGAAACCGCCATCAAAGCCATAGGCATACGAGAAATAAAAGATTACTTAAATGGAAAAATGAGTCTAGATGAATCAATTTCAACTATCCAAAAAATTTCTAGAAATTATGCAAAAAGACAAATCACATGGTTCAAAAGAGAAAGTGGATTTCAAAGAGTTTGCTTAAATGCAGATGAAGATACAGATTTAATATTAAAGAAAATATTAGGAACAATCAGTTCAATGAAAAATGTCATCTAATAAAATTTCAGCAAAAATTGACCTTAAAGATAATGCGTATGAAGTCATTGTCAGTAAAGGCATTTTAAACGATTGCGGCCATTACATATCTAATTTAGGAATCGGAAACAAGTGCGCAATTATAAGTGACTCAAATGTTGCTCCTCTTTATGCTTCTAAAGTTTCTGAATCGCTGGCTAACAATAATATAAAATCAGAATTAATCGTTGTTGATGCAGGAGAAAGTTCAAAGTCGCTAGAATCTGTAGAGAAAATTTGTCGAAAAATGATTGAAACAGGACATGACCGTCATGTTTTTGTTATTGCGCTGGGCGGCGGAGTCATAGGTGATTTGGCCGGATTAGTGGCATCAGTTTTTTATAGAGGAGTTCCGTTTATTCAAATTCCGACAACAATAGTCTCTCAAGTTGATAGTGCGGTAGGAGGTAAAACAGGAGTGAACACTCCAGAGGGGAAAAACTTAATTGGTTCTTTCTACCATCCGAAGATTGTAATTACTGATACGCTTACTCTTTCCTCTTTACCAGAGAGAGAATTTAACGAAGGTTTTGCTGAAGTCATTAAGCATGCAGCGATCCGAGATAAATCAATGTTTGAAGATATAATGAGCGTTGAGGGGTATGAAAACCTTGATGAATTGATTCTCAGGAACGTTGAAATCAAAGCTCGTATAGTTGAGCAAGATGAAAAAGAATTAAGTGGCTTAAGAGCTCATTTAAATTACGGCCACACCATTGGTCATGCCATAGAAACCGCGGGTGGGTATGGTAAATTTTTACATGGAGAAGCGATTAGCTTAGGACTAATAGGGGCTAATAAAATATCTTCTCAAAAATCTAATTTATCAGAT
>JACETS010000102.1 GCA_013911195.1 Verrucomicrobiales bacterium
GCCAGATATTCGCCATATCATTTCTGGATCTTTCTCTTTAATTTGAGAGGCTACTTTCTTGGTGTACTCACAACTCTCAATAAACCAGTCCCATCGGTTCGTTTCTTTCAATTTTTCACTTAAATTGTCTGCTATCTGTAAAAGGTATCTAACATCATTTATCGCATACTTTAGCATTTTATCTGATAAAGGACGCATCCCCCAATTGGCTTTCTGCGAGGACTTTGGTAACAACACACCAAAATGATCTTCAACCAAATTGACTAACCCAAATTTCCTAACTCCTAGCAACCTTGATGCGGTTTGAGTGTCATAAATGATTTGAGGAACCTTTTGGAAACTTCGGCTAAACATTCGAATATCAAAATCTGCCCCATGCAACCAAACATTAACTGTATCCAAATAATCAATTAAGGGTGTTAGATCGTCAATATTAAGTGGATCAATAATGGCCAAATCATCCTTAGTAGCAAATTGAATTAGGCACAGCTTCTCTTCATAGCAGTGCAAACTATCTGCTTCCGTATCTATTGCACAGTCGTTGTTACCTTTATCACGAACACTTTCCAGAAATTCTGAAAGCATTATATCATCATCAATATAATGATAATCTTTATCGTCGTTCTCCATTCAATTTGAGCTTTTTAATGAAATGCAGATAACATCATAGTTATCATTTATCTAAGTCCAGTCAGCAAAAGCTCAGCGTTTGATGATGAATTCTGTATATGATCAATAAGAACTTCCATGGCTTCCCCTCCTGGACGTTGTGCTAATTGTCTTCGCAGCATTCCTATTCTCTTAAATTCATCTGGATGATACAACAGATCATCTTTACGAGTACCCGATTTTGGTAGATTTATTGCAGGATAAACTCTTCTTTCCAGCAATTCTCTATCCAGCTGTATTTCCATATTTCCACTCCCCTTAAACTCCTCAAATATAATTTCATCAGCTCGACTTCCAGTATCAATCAATGCTGTAGCCAGCATTGTTAGACTACCTCCTTCTTCAGCATTTCTTGCAATACTAAATATTTTTCTAGCCTTAGGCAAAGCTCTCGTGTCTAATCCTCCAGAACCGGTTCTCCCTCTACTTTTACCTCTCCTTTTACCCTTTCCTCGACCTCCTCCTGATGAAATTAGTCCATTATAACCTCTCGCTAATCTTGTTAGACTATCCATAAGAATAACAGCATCTTTACCCATTTCAGTAACCCTTTTGGCTCGCTCTGCTACTAATTCAGCTACAGAAACATGACGTTCAGGATTTTCATCAAATGTAGAACTATATACCTGAGCGCCAGGAACACTTTCTTCAAAGTCAGTAACTTCCTCAGGTCTTTCATCTAGTAATAAAATTAGCAATTCAACCTCTGGATGATTATCTACAATAGATTTAGCAATTTCTTTCAAAAGAATTGTTTTACCTCCCCTTGGTGGAGCCACAATCACACCTCTTTGCCCCTTACCAAGTGGAGCAATTAAATCGACTACACGTGGACTAACAGAAAGACCGTCTTTAGGTTCTAAGATAATTCTATCTCTCGGTGAAATAGCCGTTAGCTCCTCGAACACTTTTGGTGTAGACCAATCTTCGGCTGGGATGTTTTCTATCTCAAGAATTTTGCTTGTCGAAATAAATCTCTCACGATCCCTTGGTGCTCTGGCAGACACCTTGATAAAATGTCCCTGTCTTAGATCATATTCTTTTATGAAATTTGAACCAATATAAATATCATCTGAATGGCGAGCAAAACTATATTTCGGAACCCTTAAGAACCCATATCCGTCCTTAGCCTTCTCTAAAAACCCTTGAGCAATTATGTTAGTTCCTCGTTTTCCCCAATGGGACAAAACGTCAAAAACGATATCATGTTTTGATTTAGTCCCTCCAACTCTAAGTCCTAGTGATGTGCCTATCTCATAAAGCTCAGCCATGGATTTCTCCTGAAACTCCAAAAGGTTGACCTCATCAGGAGGGGGCGGACCTGGATCAGGTTCTATCTCTGGAGAAACAACATCTTTTGATTCATCATCAACTTTCTCTTTTGCGATATCTGTTGAATTATCTATTGATGATTCCTTCGCTACCTTCTTTATCGCTTTCTTCGCTACCTTCTTGGTCGCTTTCTTCGCTACCTTCTTGGTCGCTTTCTTCGCTACCTTCTTGGTCGCTTTCTTCGCTACCTTCTTGGTCGCTTTCTTCGCTACTTTCTTTGTAGCTTTCTTCGCCACCTTTTTGGTTGCTGTTTTTTTCTTCTTAGAATCTTCATTATCCTCTGATTCTAAATCTTCGCTTTTAGCCATAACATAAAAAATTCAATTTGCTTACTCAGTTGCTCAAGATTTCCACAATTCCAAATCATAAAATCACAAAGCTCTATTTTTTTTTCGATATCTAATTGGCTATTAATAATATTTATAGCCATACGATGATCAACGCCTGATCTTTTAATTAACCTTTTTAATTGTGTATTCCTATCAGTGGCTACCACTAAAACAGTGTCACATTTAAAATCACATGAGCTTTCATAGAGCAATGGAATATCTGCAAATAATATTCTATTATCACATTCAGAAGTTTTTTTAACTACTCTATCAAACTCTTTTTTTACCTCAGGGTGCAAAATGTTTTCAAGTTTGGCACGCTGCTTAGCGCTATCAAAAACCTGCTCCCTTAAAAAGGCACGGTTAATTAAACCAGATGCATCAGTTGATTCATCTCCAAATACCTCCTTTACCTTCTCGCAAACATTTTCTTTTGTCAACAACTGACTAACGGCACCATCGGCATCAAACAAATTAGAATTTGGGAATAATTCATTCAATTTCAATGCAACTTTTGACTTACCCATAGCTACACCTCCCGTTACGCCAACGATCATTTTATTATTTATACTCCATCTTTACATTTGATAAACAAAAAAAACGGGGAAGGTATAACACCTTCCCCGTCATAAATAATATATTAATAACTTCGTATTAATTATTGAAAAGTGCGTCTGATGCACCCATGTCAATTGCAGCACCATCAGGAGCTGAACCTGGATCTGGATTCGCACCTCCAGTCGCATTTGAATTAACTGGCTGTCCTGCAGGATCAATTAATCGACCAGTAACAAATATCATCAAATTCTTCTTAAAGTGTTGTTCGGAATTTGTTCTAAAGAATCTTCCAATAAGGGGCATATCTCCGAAGAGAGGCACTTTATCTTGAACATTCTGAACGTCCTCCCTAATAAGTCCACCAATAGCGACAGTCTGACCATCCCATATTGTTACAGAAGTGGTTAACTTACGAGTTGAGAACACTGGCTGCTCAATTCTATTTTCAGTCAATACTACAGTAGTTGGCTGGCCAAGAGCATCAACAGCACCTGTTTGAATTGGGCTACCATAATTTACAAAACCTTCAAATTCTGTTACCTCAGGAGCTATATTAAGCTCGAGTGTAAATCCATCAGGACCGACAACTGGGTCAACCTCTAATGTTACACCAACTGGTCTCATCTCAAATGATGTCGGGTTAGCAGGAGTTACAGGGAATCCACCAGCAGCTCCGCCGCCGCCTCCACCAAGACCGGCAAGGCCTCCGCCTAGACCACCAAGTCCACCACCACCTTGGATACCACCTCCAAAGAATTCCTGTGGAATTTCTGGTGGATCATATTCAGTAGGATAGATAAATTCACGAATAATTTCGATTTTTGCTCTTTGTCCTGACCTTGTCACAACACTTGGAGCAGTCATTAAGTCAGCACCTTTCTTCTGATTAAGTGCACGAATGACAACTTGGAATTGTGGGTCAGTTAAAACACCACCGACTCCGAAGATTGCTGGAGATATTGAACTTGTGAGAAGCTTCTCCTGAAGTAATCCATCAATAGCATTACTCTGTATTGCATCAAGACCAAATCTCAAACCAGATGTAACTGGGAATCTGCCAGTAGGTACTGGGGTTGTTCCTCCACCAGGAGGTACAAAAGTGAAATCAGTAGAAGAAACAGCACCGCCTCTTTGGTTTCCAACGGAACCTCCACCAGCAAAAATTCGATTACTTCCTGGTGCATTAAATTGACCTAACAACCAGTCAAAACCTAATTCATCGGTGTTAGTTTGAGTGATTTCAACAAACTTAGTTGTTATATACACTTGGTTCGAAACTGCCTTTAATAACTCTTCAACAAGAACCTCTATTAGCTCCATGTTGGATTGAGTGTTTCTTGCGACAAGCGTTGAAGTCCTTGGATTAAAGAATGCACTGGCACCTTCTGGGAAAGTAATTCCTTGCGCCATTAATATCTCTTTAGCCGTTTTTCTTGGTGAAAGTGATGTGCCTCCTCCATCTCCGCCAGTTGCGAATGGATCATCAACAACATCGCTTCCGCCAGCTCCACCACCTTCAGATGCAGATGATAGGAAATCCGGGGGAACCCTAAAAGTTCTAGTATAAAGATCAGTAGTACCTTGCCATAATGGAACAATAACCACTGTATATGGCTCAATCTTGTATTTCATACCTGAACCCTCAGCAACATATCTTAGTGCTTCAGCAAGTGGTACGTTAGTAAGACGAAGACTGATTGTCTGTTCCTCAACTGGGACCGCTCCATCAGGGCCAGCGGCACTTACGCGTCTTACAATATTTACCCCTTTTTCTGCTTCATCAGTTTCAAATGGATCGTGCTCTTTACTTTTTTGTCTTAAAAATTCAATAGCCTCGTCAATTGTTGCCTCATCAAATAGAACGGTTGGAAGAATTGTTTCGCGCAATTTGCGAGCAATGTATTCACGACCAGTAGAATCGTCTCCTCCTCCTCCAACATCTCTACCCTCAACAGATAAAAGTGGAACTTGAGTTTCCCAAGCTTCATCAACCTGACGCATTAATCTTCCACGAGTATGTGACCTTGCACTCTTGAGGTAATCACGACGAGCTTTTTCAACTTCTTCTTGTCCACGACGAGCAGCAGTGTTGTAACGATCAATCCTTAGAACTGAATCATATTGCTTTTCTGCATTATCGTAATCACCTAAACTAAAATAGCCTTGAGCTACTTTTAAAAGCCTATCAACTTCGCCAACATTCTGAACATGCTCTGGAGTTAGCGCATGATTATACCACTCAGGATCCTGGAGCCTTACCAAAATCTTTTTTGCCTCAGAATGATTCGGTGAAACTTCATCGACCAAAATTGCATCCAACAACTCTTTAGCTTCTTCGCGCCTACCCTCAGTTGCCCTCTGATGAGCAAGTCTAGCACTAACATCAGCAAAAAGTTTTGTCGCTTTATCGCGTTTAGATTGCACTAAAGGTGCTCTTGGAATGTTCTCTAATGCAAACTTATATTTTTGCCTAGCTCCATCAAAGTCATCATCACCTTCAAGTGCTTGACCTTCTTGGATGGCAATTTCTGCATCTTTAACTCTTTGTAATCTACGAACCATTTCACGCTCAGCTATATCACTAAGAGTGGTTGGGGCATCAGCATTCTTTTTGGCATCAGCCTCTGCACCACCTTCAGGTCCAGCATAGGAATAATTGATGAGCAGCGATGCTGTAATAAGAGCAACACTAAACCCTGGTTTAAGGAACTTGCTTATACGAAATGAGGGTATCATGATTAATGTTTTATATAAATTCTGATGTAGGGGTTTGTTAAGTGGTAAATCGTTAACGTAAACGTAACTTATAGTAGCTATTTAGTCCATTTGGAAAGGGGAAAATGCTAAATTAACCATTTTTCTTTCCTGCTGAGATAGATATATCACTTGTTGAGGCTCCATCTGGGCCTGTTTTTCTTAATTTTACCCCATTTTCAAGGGTTCCTTCAAGATTGACTACCTCATATTTAACACCCGGCTCTAAGTCTAATTCAAAGCTCTCTCCCACTTTTAGTGGTCCTATTGTGCTTTCATTACCAGGTAATTGGAAATCTATAACGGCATAAAATGTCGGCCAAATTTTTGGGCTCTTGTACTCCAACTGGAATTCCTCCCCTTTTTTATCAGCAATTGTAAGAATATGAGCTGGTGTAGGTATACCTCCTGCACCTCCAGGCTTTGTTTTCTTTTCAAAAGATTTGATGGAATATCTATCTTCATGACCTGGGTGAGTACCAAACTCTGTATTCATCTTGAGAAAATGTGATTTTCTACGTGGAGGAACTCTAGCTGGATCAGCTTCGTATCTTGTTGCTTCCTCTCTTACTCCAAACTCACCATCTGGGTTATCGCCAGTTCTGAAAATAAGAGAATATGTATCTTCTTTAATTTCTGATAATGTCATCTTACTAGCATATGGAGGGTGACTATCAGCATCGCTTGGATTAGTTTGCCCCCCCTCGAATTCTTCAAGGGTAGTAAATCCATCATTATCTTCGTCTAGTGTTAATAAATCATCTCTACCTACACTTGCTCCATATTTAAAAGCCCATCCATTATCAAGAGGAGGCCTAATTTGAGGTGAGCTTGGATCTAGCAAATCAATCTCTTCATTATTTTTTACCCATATTGGGATAGACCTTGTTAAAGGCAAAGGCTTCTCTGGAACTCCCTCAAGTGTTGGAGTGGCCCAATTGACTTCTCTAGAAATGTGATCAATCGAATTCTTTATAGAATCAGCAGTAGCCTGACCAAACTCAGCTTTCTTTTTAACGGTTATCTCCGCATTTAAAGTTTCAGAATCTTTAAAACTCAAAAATAAAAGAATTCCTCCAAATACAATTACTAGGACTAAAACAATAACGTGGTAGTTCTTCATGGATATAAAAAATTATTTTATGTTTTATTTATAAATTAGGTGGATTTTTTATCAGCATCCACAGTCTCACTTTCAACAAGGTCTTCTTTAAATCTCACGGCATCAATAAAGATGCGGGCCTTCATTTTTTCGTTCCCAAAAAGAACTGTTGCATCAATTTTTGGAACGTTACCCTGTTCATCAGGGACGACTCCTTCTACATTTGTAGGGCCTGGAGCATCTCCTTCCCTTGGGCTTGTTTGCCTTTCATTTTCGATCCTGATCTTTCTTAGCCAAAGAAAATAATTTTTATCTGCCGCTACACCGTTCAATAAAGCGGTCAAGGCCTCATAGCTTGCAGTAATCTCTGATGTAAACCTATAGGTTTCCATAACCTTTTCAGCTCCGGCCATAGGGTTAGTTTTTACTGGCTGATCATTATTACGACTCCCTCTCGAACGGCTCCTTGAGGAAGTTCTTCTAGACGATCTAGAAGCATTAGATTCTTCTTCATCGGTTTTGGCGACTTCAGTTTCTAATTTAAATTCATCTCTACTGAAATCATCGATAGAACTTACTCCGGCGTTAGCTGCAATAGTGACAAACTGCTTGATCGCATTCAACTCCCACTCCAATCGACTTAGAGCACCTGCCTGAACTTGCTTTCCTTGATTGTAAGCTTCCATACCAAAAGCAAACTCCTCTGGTAAGATTAGTTTTTCTTTTTCTGCTATTTCTGCAATAGCGGCACTCTCATCCTCCATTAACTTTCTAAAGTTTTGCTCAGTAAAATCAGAATTTAATTTACTCTGATTTTCGAGAACTTTTGACTTCAGACTACCAACAGCTTCAACGTAACCCGCTACCCTTTTTTGCTTTTCTTTTAAATTATTAGAATCAGGGTAAATTTTCGAACTCTTTAATGCAGTGACTTTATTTTTGGACGTTCTAAAAGAATCCTTTGTTGCAATATATTGACTACGGCTACTAAAAACGAAATATCCACCTAATAGTGTAGAAACTATCATTATAACTAAGTAGACCTTTAAAAAACCTGACTTTTTCATTTCTTTTTAAATTTTGTATTTATGAATATTCGTTTTATTCAGCTTTTTGAGTATAAATCGGATCTTTTAGGGCAAGATCCCACTTAACTCTACCAGCATAATCACTATCACCTTTTTCTAAGAGCTCCCTTGTTTCTCCCGCACCTTTCTCTGGTATTACAAACACATCACTGCCTTCTAAAAGTTTTTCAAAATTAAACACATGTTCAGAAGACTCTCTGTACATACCATAAAGTCTTAGATGAGTAATTACATTAGGATCTGGCGCCCCTTTCTTGCTCTGCTTTGGCTTGCTAAAAGAATTACTAATGTCCTCTTCTCCAAGTTTATCGGTATTCTTTAGAGGCTCACCTGCAAATAAAGGTTCTATCTGAACAAACCAAATTTTATCATTCTTGAGTAATGAGTTTAGATGGTTGAATATTTCAATATACTGAGTCCTACCCTGAACTGCTGCCACGATGGGGTTAGCGACAGCCGAGTTTTCCTTTTCAACCTCTTCTTCATTTTTGATTCCTCTATCAAATTTGGAAAGCTGTGCCTCCTCTATTCCTATGTCCTTTTGTAGGGTCTCAGCATTTGATGTATTACTTTTATATGAAAAAATAACAAACCCAAGCATGAGTATCCATAGAGCTGCCGCAGCGAGCAAAATCGGCTTTTTATTATCAAGGTCTCTTCGAGCAAGAATGTCCTGAGGAGCAAGGTCAATTCCTAAATACTCACCTGAACCTGAATTTCTTAATGCCAAACCTATCAACTCTCCCATGTTATGTGCATTGGCTGCTGCAGCTTCTGAAGCTTCAGGCCTAACTTGAACATTAGTAAGTGGGTTGAAATATTCCACTTCAATGGCCAACTTCTCTGCAAGAAACTCCTTCAAATATGGTAAAGCTACTGTGCCTCCACATAAATAGGCAACTGATGGCGCGTTTCCGCCAGATTGCCTAAAGGTTCCTGTTGTCCTCATTATCTCAGAATGCAACCGAGTCATAGTATTCCTAATCACTTTAGACATAGCAGCTGTTGTTGGATCTTCTGGATCTTCAAATGACCCGCCTAAGGATACCATTCCATTTTGTAATTTCATATTCTCCGCCTCACCAAAGTCCAAATCGAACTCTTTAGCTA
>JACETS010000103.1 GCA_013911195.1 Verrucomicrobiales bacterium
CTACCATCTCCTTGAGCCATGGGTGTTCTGCCGAATTCTCCTCCCCAAACAACAAGAGTATCTTTTAGTAATCCGCGTTCTTTGAGATCTCTTACCAATGCTGCTGATGCCTTGTCAACGAGGCTTGCGGTGTGTTGAACGCCTTTTTTTATTCCTCCATGGTGATCCCATCCGCGATGATAAAGTTGAATGAACCTTACCCCTCTTTCTGCCATCCTTCTCGCCAATAAGCAGTTAGATGCAAAGCTCCCATCTGCACCCTTAGTTCCATACATATCGGTTATGTGTTTTGGCTCATCTGAAAAATCAACCAGCCCTGGGACGCTCATCTGCATTTTGAAGGCCATTTCGTATTGGCTTATTCTTGCATCAATCTCAGGGTCTTGAAGGGTTTTTTTGCCTATTAGATTCAATTCTTTAACGGTATCTATCACCTCACGTTGTCGGTTTTGGTTGACTCCCTTTGGACTATTTATGTAAAGCACAGGATCACCCTTGGATCTTAGTCTGACCCCTTGAAATTGGCTTGGCAGGAATCCACTGTGCCATTGTCTCGCAGCGATTGGTTGTGACTGTCCGCCACCCACTGATGTAAGAACCACGAAGCCTGGCAGATTATCACATTCACTTCCCAGACCATAGTTAATCCATGAGCCCATGGATGGACGTCCTGAAATTATTGACCCGGTATTCATAAAGGTATGGGCAGGATCATGATTGATTTGTTCGGTCTGCATGGACTTTATGATGCAGATATCATCAGCAATGTGTTTGGCAATGTTTGGTAGGGCTGCGGATATCTCCTGACCACTTTTTCCATGCTTAGAAAAATCGTGCTGAGGACCTAATACTTTCAGGTCTTTTGCTTGTCCCTGTAGTTGTGCAATTTGTTGACCTTCGGTAAAAGATTTAGGCATGGGTTGCCCATGTAATTCTTTTAGTTTCGGTTTAAAATCAAAAGTTTCCAAATGAGATGGACCACCAGCCATACAAAGAACAATCACCCTTTTACATTTTGGTGCCACTTTGTTTCTAATGGATCCGATGGAAGATTCATTGAGTAATGAAGTCAAGGCCGCGGACCCGAGGCTTGCACGCTTTATAAAAGTTCTGCGAAGAATTGAATTATCCATTCTAGTATCTGGTAATGGTTTCATGTAAGTTTAATATGGCCCTTCCAACACTGATCCAAGGTGCCAATACTTCAGGCTTTAATTCTTTAGGTATTTCAAGATTACCGACACCTACAAGCTCTTTGGCTGTTTCTGGGTCATCTGAATATTTTTCCTTATGCTTGTTAAGAAGAGAGCTAAGAGCAATAATCTCATCCTCCAATGGATTCCGAGACAGTACTTTCATTATCATAAACTCAATTCTCTCATGATCATTAGTGAGCTTTTTGGTTGTTAATGCTTTTTGTGCTAATGCCCGAGCAGATTCTACTTGAGAAGGATCATTTAGCATTACTAACGCAGCCAAAGGCGTATTTGACCGCGGTCGATTAGCAGTGCATTCTTCACGTGAAGGGGCATCAAAGGCGATAAGTGCTGGATGAAGGAATTGTCTCTGCCAGTGAGTATAAACTCCTCTGCGGTATTGGTTTGGACCTGTATCCGCTTTGTAAGTTCTTTTCGGAAAATTGAGATTTTCCCAATAGCCTGAAGGTTGATAAGGTTTCACGCTAGGACCTCCAACTTGATTAACCAATAGACCGCTTACCGAAAGGGCATTGTCTCTGATGAATTCTGCATCGAGTCTGAAACTTGATTGTCGGGCGACGAGCCGATTTTCAGGATCAATGTTTCTGAGTTGATCGGTTTCTATGGAAGATTGTCTATAAGCCTTGGAATTAACTATCAATCTTACCATATGTTTAATATCCCAGTCTGACTCCATGAATTCAACGGCTAACCAATCTAGAAGTTCTGGGTGCGATGGCCATTCTCCTTGTGAACCGATGTCATCAAGTACGTTAGAGATACCGGTTCCAAAAAACATTTTCCATAATCTATTTACAAAGACCCTCGCTGTTAGAGGGTTGTTGTCGGATACAATCCATTCGGCTAGATCTTTTCGAGACGTTACTTTTTGATTACTTAGAAAGTTTGGTAGAGCGGGCTCGACGACCTCTCCGGATTTATCCATCCAATCTCCTCGAGGAAAAATTCTTGTCATTCTTGGTTTAACGGAAACCGTGGCAAGCATTTCTCGAGACTGTTTTTTTAGATTTTCTATTTTCTTTTTTAATGACTCTAAATTTTCATCTGATTGTACAGTTTGAGTTTTTTCTTCCAGCGCTTTGATTTCAATTCTTGTCTGTTTGTTTAAAACCTGAATAGTCTCACCCCATCCAACTTTTTGGGCGCTTGGATAATAACCAACTCCCTTAATATCGGCAAAGAATGCCGCAAAACTGTAAAAATCCTTAATGGTGAAAGGGTCAAATTTGTGGTCATGACATTCAGCGCAGCCCACGGTTACGCCTAACCATGTTGTAGCAGTGGTTCGTACTCGGTCAGCGGCATATTTTGCAAGATATTCGGCATCTTGTATGCCAAATTCTGTGCTCTTCATGTTTAGTCGATTGTAACCGGCGGCTACTTTTTGCTCTATAGATGATTCAGGCAAAAGATCCCCTGCGATTTGTTCAATGGTAAATTGATCAAATGGTTTATTATCATTGAATGCGTTTATTACGTAGTCTCGGTATGGTGATACTTTCCATTGAATATCAGCGTGGTATCCATTCGTGTCAGCATACCTTACCAAATCTAACCAATTAACCGCCATCCTCTCACCAAATGCGTTAGAGGATAAAAATTTCTCTGTCATCTCTTTAATGGCTTCTTCAAGATTACCGTCTTCAAAATCATCAACTTCTTGAATGCTTGGAGGAAGACCACGCAAGTCGAAGCTCAATCTCCTGACAAGAACGTGTCTCGGTGCAGCTTCAGAAAATTTTAATTTTCTCTCTAAGAGTGTTTCTTTTAAAATGGTATCAATTGCATTTTTGGAGTCTAGGTTAGGTTTTCTAGTGGGGTTAATCCATGCCCAATGATCTTCCCATTTGGCGCCCTCCTTAATCCATTGAATAAGAGTTTCTTTTTCCTTTAGAGTGAGTTTCTTTCGGTGATCTATTGGAGGCATAACTTCATCCGGATCACTAGATAATATTCTATCTATCATTTCACTTTCCGAAACCTTTCTAGGAACAATCACACCTCCCTTAGAATGGTCACTGATATCGAGCCTTAACTTTGCTTTTCTGTTTCCTTTATCAGGGCCATGACACGACCAACAATTATCTGCAAGGATGGGTCTTATATCGCGGTTAAACTTTATAGTTTCGGCGTTTGTGTTCCTTATGATTGGATTAATTCCAAATAAACACCATACAACTATCCAGGTATACAGGTTTCTAATCAGGTAAAATGGATAGTGTTTCATTATTAAATTATGGCTAAATCTTTCATATTATTGTTTTTTCATTTTTATCCAAGCTTCAAGAACTTTTATATTTGATCAACGTCGTAAAATTTATCATTCTAAATTGATATATCATGGTTACATTTTTTATTATAAGAACATTAAAATTTATGCAGCTTTCAAAGGTGAAATCTAATTTTTCAGTTTTTTTGTTCTTATTTTTATTTTTCTCATTTTCAATTTTTCTTTCCGAAGAAAGTTTTGCCCAAGAGGCTCAAGAATCTCCGACCGAAAAGGTCGAAAAAAAAGATCCAGCTCTCGACCAGTACTATGTTGCTAACGCGGCTTTTAACCGGAAACTTTATCCAGTTGCGGCGGGTCAGTTTGAATCTTTTTTAGAAAAGTATCCTAAACATCCAAAGGTTGATCTCGCTCTTCAGGGGTTAGCCCTTAGTCTCTATGCTTTAAAGCAATATGACAAAGCGATGCCTCATCTTCAGGTTTTGTTAGCTAAGGAGGAAATCGATTCTACTATTAGTCGAGAAAGGTTAGTGATGTTGCTTGGTCAGTGTTTAATGATTTCTGAAAAGAAATCAGATGCCAAGAATCTCTTTTTAAAGGAGATAAAAATTATCAAGGATCAGGCATATCGTGTTGCCGCATTAGCCGCGATTTGTGATGTAAGTTTTAATGAAAAGAATTGGGAGGAAGTAGAGTCTTGGGCCGATCAGTTGGTGTCTTCTAAACCAAGCCCTGAAGCACTTGCTAGAGGACTTTACCAACAGGGTTATGCTAAATATCAACTAAAGAAAACTAAAGAAGCTATTCTTTCTCTTTCTGCGATTGCTCAGCTCGAAGCAAACAAACTTTGGTCAACCAGAGCGAATTATCTTTTGGGAGAATGTCACAATATTCTTAAAGATTACGCCAAGGCAGAGGTTTCATTTCTTGCAGCTTTACCGGGCTTAGGTAAACCCGAATCTACAGAATGTCATTATCGCCTAGGGGTTACGCGGTTTGTTCTCAAAAAATATACTGATTCAATTGAGAATTTAAGCGTTTACTTAAAAGATCAGCCCGAAGGAAAGCATGCCAGAGAAGCGGCTTTTTATATTGCTAGAGGTAATCTAGAAAATAAAGAGTACGAAGGCTCGGGAGCATCGTTTGCTGTGCTTTCTGAAGGCGATGGGCCAATAGCTGCACAGGCCAGTTTGTGGCAAGCCAGGGTATTTACTAGAAGTACAAAGAATTATGATAAAGCCTCTGAGATCCTTTCTGATGCGCTTGAGCGTTTTTCTGATTCTAACATTGTGACAGACATTCGATATGATCTAGCTAATTCATTAATGGGTAAAAAAACTCCTGATTGGAAAAGTGCCTTGGCTCTCTTGGTCGAAGTTGAAAAGGATGAAGGATTTAAACAATTAGCTGAATTAACAAATCAAAAATCTGTCTGTCAGCATCGAATATCGGATTACGAAGGTAGTCTTTCTTCAACCAATAATTATATTAAAAATTTTCCAAATACTAAACTATTTCAGGATGCATTATTTCTCAAAGCTGAAAATTTGTTTCTTCTAAAAAGAACTGAAGAAGCGGCTGTAGCATATGACATTTACCTACAGGCTGGTTCAAATCATCCTAATATTATGATTGCTCAATATCGCACGGCTCAGATTTTTCATGAGCAAGGGGAATGGGATAACTGTCTTTCTGTTATGTCTTCAATTTTGGAAAATCCCCCGCAGGAAAAACTTTTCTCACAACTTCAGTTTATTGTTGGTGACAGTTTCTTCAGGCTAAAAAAATGGAAAGATTCGACTTTATATTTGAATAACTTTGTAACCTCAAATTCTTCTGATGAGAATATTAATAAAGTGGCTAATTTAGATACAGCATTAATGCAGCTCTCGGTGGCACATGAAAGGCTCGGTGACATTGATAAATCCATCGCAACGCTATCCCTATTAGTTTCAAAATATGAAAATAGTACACCACATCTTCCTCTTGCTTTAGCGGAGAAAGGACGAATTTCTTATCAATCAGGTGATTTGGAGACCGCTAGATCAGCCCTTGAACGTTTTATAGAAGAGGACCAGAAAGAGGATAAATCATTTCAAGACAAAGCAATCACTCAACGACCCAGGGTAATGTACTACTTAGGATGGATTAATGCGACAGAGGGCAAGCACCTAGAGGCATCCTCAAATTTTTCAAAAGTTGTTGAGCTGGATTCAAAACATTTACTGGCTCCTGATTCCTCACTTCAACAAGGTGTCGCTCTTTTAAATCTGAGTAAATTTAAAGAATCCTCTACACACCTTGTATCTGTACTTAAAAATTTTCCAGAGCATCCCAAACTGGAAAGAGTCATTTATTATGCTGGCATTTCATTGGCTAGACAAAGTTTATGGAATGAGGCCTCAATGCAATTTGTGTCGCTCATTGAAAATTATCCTAAATCTTCATTTGCTGATCGTGCTTTATATGAACTTGCATGGTGCAATAGGGGTTCAGAGAAAATTGAAGAAGCTGTAAAACTTTATGAGCAAATCATTGAGAATTATCCCAAAAGTCCATTACTAGCAAAAGTTCAAAGTGAACTTGCTGAACTGAATCTGGAAGGGGGGAATACTGAGGAGGTCATAGCTCAATTAACCGAGGCTTTAGAAGGAGTGAAAAATGACTCTCTACGCTCCAATATTCGCTATCAGTTAGCTAGCGCTCATCTCAAAGGAGGCGATTACAAAACAGCGGTTATACAGTTTGAATCTATGCTCAAAGATTATCCGGAATCTAAAATATTAGATAGAATTCTTTTTAATGCTGGAGAATGTCAATTCAAATTAGGCGAGATGGAGGAAGCAATGGTACATTTCTTAGCAGCTTCAAAAATAGAAAATAGTTCTGATGCTCTAACCGAATCCGTTTTATTAAGGCTTGGTGAGTCGCAATCAGTAACAGGAAATTATGACTCTGCTCAATCCACTTATAAATTATTTCTCGATAAATTCACTCAAAGTAGATGGCGAAGAAATGCTTCTTTTGGTTTGGCGATGGCTGTTGAAAAAGGAGGTGACCCTAAGACTGCTATTCCAATTTATAGTGAATTATTGAATTCACCAAAATTGGATCTTTGGTCTGTTCGCTCAAGGTATCAGCTTGGGAACTCATATCTTGAACTTAAGCAATACGAAGAAGCAGTTGTTGAATTTGTTAATTTAGAAATTAATTATCCTCAGTATCCAAACTGGCAGGCTATGTCAGTCATTGGAGTCGGGCGCGTACTCTTAGAGCAAAAGAAAAACGATCAAGCTGTTGAGAGATTCAAGGAAGTTCTTGTTAAGTACGATGACAAAGAAGCTTTAAATATTGCGCAAAAATATCTGGACCAATTGGATTCTAATTAATGTTCTAATAAGCTCAAGATGAGCTCTGATAATAACCAAGAAAAAAAATTTAATGCAAAGCGTTTCGCGCTTCGGTCTTGGTTTGTAGTTTCCCAATTTTTTAGAAAAGTAAAATCTGCTGGTCTTAAAAAATGGATTGCTCCAGGTGTTGCCTTCATTTTATCGATAATTCTATTGTGGAATTTAGGGGGCAAGATACGTGAAGAAGTATGGGCTTATTATACTGACGGCGAAGATATTAAAATTAGCTCTGAAGAGAATAAAGCTAGATCCGTTCTCTGGGAGCCTCCTTCGCCCACCATTTTGCCACAGGGTGAACAAACTAAAAATATCAAGAAAGGCCCCTCAGGAAATTTTGAAGCTGCTTTTTCTAGTGATGGTAGAAAGATGGCCATAGTACTGGAGCAGGACCAAGGAGCTGATATTTTTGTTTCAATTTGGGACGGTAGAGTTTGGTCGTCGCCTGAACCCCTTATCGGAGTTAATTCAAAATTTAATGAGCGTGGTCCATCTTTTTCATTATCTGGTGACAAATTATTTTTTAGTTCTGATCGTGATGGGGGTCGAGGAGGCTACGATATCTATGTAACGTCCTTTGACGGTGAAAAGTGGGGATCTGTATTGCCATTGGGCCCAACGGTTAATACATCAGCAAATGAAACTGGCCCTGCGCCTTCTATGGATGAATCGGGTCTATATTTTTCTTCGAACCGCGAAGGTAATAGTGATCAGGATATATATTATGCAAAGCGCGGAGACTCTGCTCTGAATGAAGAATTAAAGTTTCAAGAATCAATAGCTGTTGATGATTTAAACTCGCGTTCAGATGACATTCAGGCTGCCCTTACTAGGCGGGGATCTTTAGTTTTTATGTCTTCGGATCGACAATCTGATTCTCGTTATGGCGTTTATATGAGTCGTATCATTGATGGGCAAGTTCGTGATCCGGAGCGAGTAGATCTTTATTTGAATGATGAAAATGTCACAGACCCTGCTGTAAGGATGGATGGTTTTGACTTACTTTTTAGTACAGACTATGGCGCTTCTGATACCGGGTCTTCAGATTATCGCTTGTATCGATCAACGACCCGGGAAGTTTTTGGATATTATGATTCAAGCCGATGGGAAGAATTTAAACTGGCAATCGGAAAGCTAAAGTGGTGGTTAATCGCTGCGATTGCTGCGCTACTTGCTCTTATTTATTTACTGGAAACTTGGCAGGATATTACCAGTCTTCTTCACAAGTGCATCGCTGCTTCGATCGCGGCTCATTTGTTGTTACTGCTTCTTGCTACAGCGTGGTTTATCACCCAGGAATTTGAACCAGAGCCCGAAAGTGAACTGAGTGAAATTGAGATTAGTCTTGATGCCCTAGCTCAGGAAGAACTTGCAATGGAGAGTACTCCTGATGAGGCTCAAATTAGTGATCCTACAGAACAAATAACCATTGAGAAATCGGAAACCTCTTTTGATATACCTGAACTACAAGCTCAAGATCTTGTAGAAAATGTTGTTGATGCAAATACCGAATTCCAAGAATCTATGGAAATTGAGGCTGAAACCTCACAAGCTCAGATTCAGGAAAACAACGAAACTCCAAAGCTTGATCAATCTAGTCTAATTGCTGAGCTTTCTCAGCCGACATTACCTGAGATTAATGAGTTTCCCTTGGAAGAGGACCCAAATCCAAATCCTATTGAAAAACAGGAAAATGAAGAGGTTTTTGAACCGCAGGTCGAATCGACTGAAGTTACTAAAGTCGAAGTGCCTAGTGTTGAGGACAGTGCGGTTGAGAGTGAGAGTGAGAGTGAAGCGGTGGAGTCTGGGAGTTTAGTGGCGGAAGCGACAGCAGCGGAGAGTCAATTAACGGAGTCTGGATCAGCGAGTGAAGAGTTGGCGCCATCGGCAGATTTAGCGACTGGAGCGTTACCTGAGTTAGCGATGTTGGAGCCCGGAGCGCCACAACTTGAAGAGCTTGAAGGAGAGCCCGGAGCGCAGGCGGCTGATACGAGTGAAGATACGTTTGAACCGAGTGGAGGAGTGGCGAGTCTTGAAACTGAGCAAGAGGCAAGCGGTGCTGCATCGGAC
>JACETS010000104.1 GCA_013911195.1 Verrucomicrobiales bacterium
CGATCATCTTACGATCAGGTTGATAATTTTCCCTAAACTCATGAGCTTTTGGCTTTCTGGCGACTACATCACGAATAAAATTTTCTATATTCTCATCTGTTGCTCCTCGACGAATCTCTTTAAGTAAATCAAATTCCAAATGACTACCAAGACAAGGCCTCAATTTACCATCACAAGTCAACCTCAGCTTATTACATGATTCACAAAAATTGAGATTAGTCATTGCACCAATAAACCCAATGACTTGATCCCTGTCTTGAAAAGAGTAATAAGACGCAGGTCCATTGGTTTTATAATCAGGCAATGGGTTCAGCTTTCCATATTCCTCCGTCAAGATTTTAATAGCTTCACCGCATGGCAAAAAGTTTGAATCATTTAATACGTCTTTGGTACTAACAGGCATCATCTCGATAAACCTCAAGAGCAATCCCCTATCTTTTGCAAATTCCAACAAATCAAACATCTCATTTTCAGTTCTCCCTCTCATGAGTACTGAATTAATTTTAACTTTTTCAAAGCCAAGCCCCCTAGAAATATCAATTCCCTCTATGGCCTTAGATAGAAATGGCCTGCCAGTAATTGCTGTGTATTGTTTTTCATTTAATGTATCAAGGGAAACGTTAACAGATTTAACTCCTGCGTGAAAAAGAGCTTCAGCTGCAGTTTCAAATCCGTCTGTTGGTTTTGAAAGCAAAGTTCCATTAGTTGAAATCCCAACATCTTCAATACCAGAAATATTAGAAAGAGACTTAATAAACGGAATGATTTCTTTTCGAGTGAGAGGCTCACCTCCAGTAATTCTAACTTTTTTCACTCCAAGCCCTGCCCCTAATTTTGCAACCCTCAAAATCTCCTCATAACTCATCACCTTCTCTCGAGGCAACCACTCCTGAAACTCTGAAGGCATACAATAAGCGCATCTTTCATTACAACGATCGGTAACTGAAATCCGCAAATATGATATCAAATGGCCGTATTGATCTAGCACTCTAGTATTTCTTGTTAGGATAAAATAATTCTATATAGTAAGTAAATTATGAAGAAAATTAAGTTAAACAATATATATGTTATTTTTTTAACTCTTTTTATTTGTAACTGCACTTCAACTATTGAGTCCAGAATTGAAAATAACCCACAAATATATTCCGCTCTAACCGGTCAGGAAAAAAAAGCTGTTTCAAAAGGACTTATAATACGAGGAATGTCACAAGATGCTGTTTATATATCTTGGGGAAAACCTTCAGGTATTATGGAAAAAAACTTTAATGGTAAAACTCTGGAAAAATGGCGTTACTCTTCACTCATGCCGGTCATGCATCAAAGTTTTCTCTACAATGATTACCATTATTACCATGGCTATGACCACTGCTCTCCATTTTACCACTCAACAAATGTTGGTTATATTCCATACACCTCGGCAGTTGTTGAATTTGAAAACAATAAAGTGATTTCTTGGGAACAGGAAAAATAAAATCTAGCCGCTCTTTTTGAGGGTTAAAGATCTGAGATTCATAAGCTCACCATCTTTTTCTTCTAGATTTAACCCTGTGATAATTATCCTGTAGGTACCTGAGTTTTTTACTGAGAATTCTCCCAGATTAATATCAACAAAATCACCACCTCCGGGCACTTTACTAGTTTTTATATCTGCCCCTAGAACAACTTCAAATTCTCCACCACCTCCATCAGGCTTTTTAATATTCAAAGTGAGTTCGTATTTACCGCTATTTGAAAAATTAACAGGCCAAACAATATAATACTGAGGATTACTCCATCCAATAATTGAATCTTGAGATTCATCATAGTTAAAAGAGTCTTCACCCAAAATTAAGGCATCCTTGGCAGAGTAAACTTTCTCAACATCATTGAAATTTCCTCTCTTTGAAATATTTAGAGAAATTTGTTTCGAAGCCATCTCAGCAGAAAGTTTATACCTTTCATTTTCAACCCCTAATTCATCAACAAATTGCAGCGCACTTTCAGTTGCCAAACTGGCCAAAGCGCCTATCAAATTTATTTGATCATTCCTACTAAAGTTTTGTTTAAATAAGTCTTTAATCTCAGCGAGCTTGCTTTCATCCGATAAACTGGAAGGACCTGATAAAAGTAAAACATAAGCTCTAAAAGCTAATCGCTTAATAACTTCATCTTTTTCATTATAAACGATCTCGAATAAAGTTTTTAAAGGATCTCCATTAGGCCATGACCCTATTGTCTGCAGCACTGCCTTTCTTCCATCTGAGTCATTTCCATCAAGAATCCTTTTTAAATCATTCCATGCTTTTTCACCTCCTAAGTACCCTAATATCCGCAAAACCCTCTTCCGATATTCACCCGTAGGCGCCTCTTGGACTAATATCCTTCTAACCTCACTATTACGAACCTCAAGATTAGAATCCTTAAGACAAATTCTTACAATTGAACTCTCCAAGGCATCAGCACTTTTACCTGATGATTCTTCAAGTTTCTCAAGAAGAATTCCAACATTTTGTAAATCACCAAGCTCTCCAATAGCATAAACAGCCGCATCGACTACTTGTTCATTTTGATCATTAATTAAATCCAGTATTACGGGAACTCCCTCTGCATAACCTTTATCCACTATAACCCCAATTAGTCCTGAGCTAACGATTGGGTTTCCACCTTGTATTTTTGAAAGTTGAATAGAAATCTCTTTGTTAACACCTTGTCCCTCCAACCGAGCTAATGTAGTAATTGCAGCAATTATATTATCGCGTCCTATATCGTTATCAGGCTGAGAACCCATGAAAGCAAGAAACTCCTGGACTGTTATCGCATTACCCAAGGGGGTTTCAGATTCATTAAGAGATTTTATTAATGCATTTCTTTCTTTAATGACCTTTTGTTTTCCTGACTTAACCACGAAAAGAGCAACTGCAAAAACCAGCAAAATAGGAACACCAACAACAAGCCACACAGGTATCTTTTTTTGTTGCCCCCTATTTGCCTCTCTATTAAAAAATTCGTTAGACTCCGATAAAGATTGTGACTCCTTTATACTTACTCCCATTGTATTCGGAGGTGCTTTTGAAACTAATGGACTCACTGGATCTTTTTTCGGAAGTACAAACTTAGAATCAGACTCTTCTTTAATAATTTTGTTTCCTTGAATAGAATTATCAGGCGAAAAATTTCTGCAGAAAAATTCATAAGCTTCTCTGGAGGATTGAGGTCGGTCATCGGGTTTTCTTTTAATTAACTCCATCACCCAATTCGTTAACCATAATGGAAGATCAGGTCTTAGTTCACTCACGTGCCGAACATTTCCACTAAGATGCGAAGCCATTACCAATGGACCAGTATCTCCCCCAAAAGGATACTTGCCGGTTAAAGCGTAATAATAAATCGATCCCATGGCGTATAAATCTGTCCTCTGGTCAAGTTCAGCTCTCTCAAATTGCTCCGGCGCCATAAAATAAATAGACCCTAAAATACCATCACCTTGGTCTGTCGTTTGAACGCTTGGCTTTTTCCCCAATTTAGCTAAACCAAAATCGAGTATTTTAATTTGGAATTTGCCGCTAGGCAGCCAATTTACCATTAAGTTACTCGGTTTTAAGTCACGGTGGATAATAGATTTTTCATGCGCAGCCAACAAGGCTTCCATCGTTTGACTAACAAAGGATTTAAAATCATTCTCAGTCAGGGCCCCTCTTTCAACAGTCAAATCGAACGTCTCCCCTTTAATTAATTCCATCACAACAAACCAACCTTCATCCTCTAAACCAACATCATAAACTGTGACAATGTTGGGATGCTGCAGACTGGAGAGAGTCGTAGCCTCATCAAGTAGGCTTTCAGGCGAAACCCCGAGATCTTTGTTCGTTTTGTCCTGCCCTTCCACCCGAAGCAATCTCTTTATCGCTACCTCTCTATTTAATTGTTTATCTTTGGCTCGATATACGGCACCTAGCCCTCCTTGACCAATTTTCTCATGGATCTCGTAACGATCTATCATATCCTAATTGTAAAACTTAATTGTATTGTCTAAGTTAATAAAATTACATGTTAGACCAAGACTTGACCATTAATAATCTTCAATTTGAAATAATTAAGACTTAGATAAACCTAATAACAATATGGAAGCATTTGATATCATTGGCATTCTTCTCTCTCTGGCCGCCGTCTTTGGTTACTTTAACTATAAATTTATAAAGCTACCTACAACTATAGGCTTGATGCTACTAGGTCTAATTTTCTCTTTAATCATCATCATTACTGGTATTTTTAATGATGATTTTTATAAATTTGCTCAAAATTTTGTGACCGATATCCGATTGGATGAATCACTCCTCGGTATAATGCTCAGTTATCTTCTTTTCGCAGGAGCACTTCACGTAAAACTTGAAGATTTATCAAATCAGAAGTGGGTCATCGCTATTCTCGCTACCATTGGTGTCATCTTTTCAACATTCATTATTGGATCTCTTAGTTATTTACTAATGAAAGCTTTAGACATTCAAATTAGTTTTACCTATTGCCTTCTATTCGGCGCACTAATCTCTCCAACAGATCCAGTTGCTGTATTAGGAATCTTAAAAAAGGCAGGAGCTCCAAAATCATTGGAAACTAAAATTACTGGTGAGTCTCTATTTAACGATGGTGTTGGGGTCGTCGTTTTTATTGCAATTCTAGGCATTGCAACTGGCAAGAATGATGCCAGTTTCGCTGCCATTGGAAATTTATTTATAATTGAAGTTCTTGGAGGAATTGGAATTGGCTTTGCTCTTGGCCTGTTAGCTTTTCTCATGTTGAGGTCAATTGATCAATATCAGGTAGAAATTCTTATAACACTTGCTCTTGTTACTGGAGGATATTCCTTAGCTCACAATTTACACACCTCAGGCCCCTTGGCGATGGTCGTTGCCGGTTTGATGATAGGCAATCAAGGACGAATTTTAGCAATGTCCGAAAAAACAGAAGAGCATTTGGATTCCTTCTGGGAATTAGTTGATGAAATTTTGAATGCTATTCTTTTCCTTGTTATTGGTCTTGAAATTCTCATTCTTGCTTTCCATTTAAATCATATCATTTTCGGAATTATTGCTATTCCTTTGACTCTAGCCGTTAGAATGTCTGCTGTGTCTTTACCTACGCTCTTTCTTAAAAATAGAGCAAACTTTAGTAAAGGAACTATTAAGGCATTAACATGGGGGGGATTAAGAGGAGGAATATCCTTGGCGTTAGCCTTATCAATTCCAAAGGGCGCAGAAAGAGATGTCTTACTCACTGCAACTTACATTGTCGTTATCTTCAGTATCGGAGTTCAAGGCCTCACTTTGAAGCATTTCTTACCTAAGAAAACAGATTAATATTAAGAATTACGAAGTGATGACTACATCTTCGCCTTCAATAGAGACGTCGAATGATTTGATGTCCTCACAGGCTGGAGGTGTCATTACCTTACCACTCCTCAAATCAAATTGAGCTCCGTGCCAAGGACATGCGACGCATAATTCTCGTTGGTGTACGTAACCCCCAGAAATTGTGACATCTGCATGACTACATTTGTCTTCCAAAGCATATAAATTTTCCCCAACTTTAAATACAGCCACTGACACATCGTCAAATTTAAATGATTTTCCCTCACCTTCGGGAATTTCATCTACTTTACAGATAATATGCCGCTCAACGGCCATGACTAATCAGATAAAATAGTATTCCAGTTATTTATTTTTTCTGACTCTTGGGCAAATAGAGCTTCGGTAGAATCATGAATTTCAATCTCCTGAATTTCATCACCTCCCTCGATCGAATCTACTACATCTTGCCCTTCTGTTACATGGCCAAAAACTGTATGCCTTCCATCGAGATGAGGTTGAGGACCATGAGTGATAAAAAACTGACTGCCATTAGTTCCAGGTCCAGCATTAGCCATTGAAAGAATGCCTGGCTTATCGTGCTTTAAAGATGCTAGGAATTCGTCCTCGAATTGATATCCAGGTCCACCTGATCCTGTTCCAGTAGGGTCTCCTCCTTGAATCATAAAATTCGGTATCACTCTATGAAACGTAATTCCATTATAGTAACCACGTGAAGCAAGATTAAGAAAATTAGCCGCCGTAATTGGAGTATTTAAAGCATAAATTGTAAGAGAAATATTTCCTTTATTTGTCTTTATTGTAATCTTTATATCTTCAATCATTTAATAATAGAGTTAGATGTGAATGATATATGTATTCTATAATTCAGAAAAGAAAAGATATCTTTACATCAAAACCCAAGTTCTTTTCTAATTTCTCTGGCACTAACACCTGATCCTCTTAATTCTTTCAAAGTTAAACTCTGATCACTCTTAGAATATTTATTACCGTCTGCTCCTTTTATCAATTTATGATGAGACCATTCTGGAACATTCAATTCCAATAATGATTGTAATATCCTATGAACGTGAGTGGATTCATACAAATCAAAACCTCTCGTCACACAGGTTACATCTTGAAAATCATCATCCAATGTAACAGCCAGATGATAACTTGTTCCAATATCCTTTCGCACTAGGACAATATCTCCCAAAGCATCAAAATCAACCTCATGAACACCACTAAACCGATCATTCCAAAAAAGCTTTCCAGTTTCCTCTTTTGCTCTTTTAGAATTTAATCTTAATGAATAAGGTAAACCTTTAGACATTTTTTCAGCTATTTCCTCTTCAGTTAACTTTAGACACTTTCCTGAATAAACGGCATTGGCATTATCGACAGTTCTTTCCGCACTTTCAGCAATATCCTTTCGAGTACAAAAACATGGATACAACAGGCCTCTTGCATTCAGTTTATTTGCGGCGTCCTTGTAAAAGTCCAAACGAGAAGACTGAACAATAACATCACTTTCCCAAACAATACCCAACCATTCTAAATCATCATATATATTCTTGATGTGATCCGGTCGACATCTCGTGTGATCGATATCCTCAATGCGAAGTAAAAATTTTCCGCCATTTTCTTTGGCCACTCGTTCTGAATACAATGCAGAATACGCATGCCCAAGATGCAAGTTACCCGTAGGGCTTGGAGCAAATCTTGTGACAGTCATTTTCAATTCTAATTAGATAGTATATGCTAATTATAACTTCGCATGGGAAATAAAAATCGCAGCCCTTTCTATGACAATGCCTTATTACTAATGGGGATTACCCTGTGTTTATGGGTAATAACGATTGTTGATCAAAATACTCCTGAGTGGAATTTAACGATCAATTACGGAATAAAACCAAAAATCGCCACTGGAATACTTGGAATCTTTACTGCTCCATTTATACACATTAATTACCCTCATTTAATTGGAAACACTCTTCCCTTCATGGTCCTAGGGGGAATGGTTTTATTTAGTGGGCGGAGAAAATTTATTTTTACCTCCATTCTATCCGCATTAATTAGCGGAATAGGAATTTGGATATTTGCCAGAGAAGAGACTATTCACACTGGATCGAGCACTCTAATTTTTAGCTACCTTGGCTTTATTATTATCCAAGCATGGATAACAAGGAGTTGTCTTTCTGCAACATTAGCAATTATTTCTGGAGCCTTATATGGAACACTTTTACTAACACTATTAGTAAATCAGGAAGGCATCTCATGGCACGGACACCTATTTGGACTGATTGGAGGTTTAGTTTCAGGCTTTCTGATACTCTCATCACCTTCCCAGAAAAAACGAAAGGCTGTCATCAAAATTGATTAACTGTCAAGCCACCATTCCCTCACCTCGTCGAAGCAAAGCAACCATTACTCCCTGGATGACAAGTTCACGAACTGGAACAAGATCTGGGTAGAGTTCATTTTCTGCCTGCAGATAAGGCATCCCATCTTTAATGACATACCTTTTGAGAGTGGTTTCTCCATCAATTAAAGCAGCAACAATATCCCCTCTTCTGGGTTCTTTTAATTCAAGAATAACACAATCACCTGACATAATGTGAGCATCTATCATTGAATCACCTCTAACCTTAAGAGCGAAGGTCTTGGCTGATCTAGGAACTCCCAGAGTAGCAACATCTATGGAAAGGCAACCATCATTCTGTTGGTCTGTTTCAGAGGCCATACCCGCAGCAATCTGACCATATATTGGAATATCAAGGATTTCTTCTCTTTCCAACTGCTCTGGAAATACCAAAGCCCTTGCCTTACCAGGAACTTTTTGAATGACTCCCTTTTTTTCTAGAGCTTTAAGATGACTAACCGCTGCGGTTTGACTAGCAAAACCAAAGTGGACTTGTATTTCTCTAGTTGAGGGCATAAGCCCATTGCTCGAATGATATTCCTTTAGGAATTCCAATAACTGTTGTTGTCTTTCTGTAAGCATATGAACACTGTTCTTTAGAACAGTTTCTTTCTTTTTTTCTTTATTGCAAACTTATTTTCTATTTAATTATCATTTAGTTATTCAAATATTTAATAATTCTTAATTAAAACAGTGCCTTATAGAAATTCACTTTCATTATTTCTCCTTCTTTTAAT
Source organism: Verrucomicrobiales bacterium (assembly GCA_013911195.1). Lineage (GTDB taxonomy): Bacteria > Verrucomicrobiota > Verrucomicrobiia > Verrucomicrobiales > DEV007 > EC70. The sequence continues at coordinate 8,481 of JACETS010000104.1, forward strand.
AGGCTTTGCTCAATCTAGCCATGGACAAACCTATAAATCCCCAAGCAAAACCTTTTTAGCCGCTAATCGAAGTTCATCTCAATCAATTGGCATATTTAGACCTAAATCACCTGCCCCAAAAATCTTTGGAAAATCGGCTATTGTTATTGAAGCCAAAACAGGATCGACTCTGTATTCAAAATATGCAGATCAAAAGCGTGCAGTCGCAAGTACTCAGAAATTAATGACTGCTCTTCTGTCTCTCGAAAAAGGACATATGCACGAGTCGGTTAGAGTTGCTAGTACCGATACAAATGTTGAACCATCAAAAATATATATTCAGTCAGGCCAATTATATCGAAAATCTGATCTTATTGCAGCACTTCTGGTAAGAAGTGGAAACGATGTTGCTAGGTG
>JACETS010000105.1 GCA_013911195.1 Verrucomicrobiales bacterium
ATGCTGAGTGAACCGCTTAGGTTATCAACACGAGTACCATTCGCCTCATTCTGGTTACCAATAACAATTGGAAGTGGAGTTTCGTTGTCGTTCGCCACTGCCCATGTGTTAAGAGGGTTGCCATCATTCTCTGAATTTGAAAGGAATCCATCAACGTAAATTGAACGAGTGTTGGATGACTTGTTGTAAGAAAGTGTAAGATGATGCCACTTACCAGCTTCAGGACCTCCTGTCTGACCTGCTACGAATGGCATATCGGCAGCACCTCCCCAGCCACCTAGAGAACCCCATGTATTGTGTGTGCCGTAAAGCATTGACCAGTTGGTTCCATCTCCACCGCCTCTACGTCCCCAAGCGACGATAGTTTCCTCTGCCGCAATTTCAGGGTTGAAGACCCAAGCTTCAACAGTTCTGTCAGCGTCTCCAGCAAGGGAAGCTGAGTCTGGTCCAACGTACCAGTCATTGGTTCCGTCAAGAGTAACGGCTTTGACTCCGTCAACTTCTGTCACACTAGGAGTGTCAACTTCAGCATCGAAAGTACCACCAAGTGTTCCAGTATTAGGAATGCTTGCTAGTTCACCGAGCTCATCATCTGTGAGGTCAATATCAACAAGAACTTTAGGAGGATCGTAAGAACTAACGATCACGGCCTGTAAAATTGGATTTCCATCAGCACCTGAGAAATCAGCGCCACCAATATTGTTGAGCAATTTCACTGCAATAGTTCCATCAGCGGTTGCAGTTGCATTAACATTGTAAGAAAAGCTGTTGGCGTTAGTCCAGGTCCCGTCTCCACCTTCGGAACTGAAGTTATCAACAGCGAGATCTCCGTTAACAGAGATATCAAAGCGACGATCACGATCGCCGTTTTCGTTAAAGAGTAACTGAACTGTGTAAATGCTTTCAGCGGTTAGGCCTGCAACGGTAACGTCGACAGGATTGGGAGCGCCGTTCCAGCGGATGTCCCTCATAATCTCTGCGAGGTTTGCTGCGGAACCTTCGGTGCCACCTGTAAAGGCTTGCGCACCTGCCCAGTTATCAATGCTGTTAGCTGCAGCTGTCGTTACACTGACATCACCGCTTTGAACTTTACCTTCTTCAACGACTCCGTCGCCTCGATCGGCACGGTCAGTAAAGAAAGTAACGCCGTTCACAGAGCGGTCGCTATCACCGAAAACATCAACCGCGATTATTGCTTTGTCAGGGTTGAGTTTTAAATCATCAGGTCCGCTGATCTCAGTCACCGATCCTGTTATCACTTCAAAAGCTGAAGCATGGTTAGTAGAAAATACTAACAGAGTAACAATAGTTACAACAAGGGCACAGAAGCCCTTAAGGGTATCATTTTTCATGGAGGTTATAGTGTTAGGTTTGTATAGTGGAGTTATGTTTTTAGACCTGGTCTAGAAACATTCCAAACCAGTAAATGCTAATTTTTGTCAAAAAACCGTCACAAAGTCTAGTAAAATTAATACAAAATTAATAAAACTTTCATTAAGAAATTTTAAAAATTAAGCAGTCTTATTTACTAATAATTTTAAATATTTAAGCAACCTTAAGTAATTAATAAAAACATAAATCTATTACACACTATTGGTTGCTAATTGATTGGTCATGGTGTTGTTTTCCGGTTCGCCGCTCATAAAATTGAACAGCTCCCTTAAATAAAGACTATGATTAATCCTGATCGAGCCACGCTCGATTTTCTAAACAGTTTTTCACCAGAATCCCAGCAAAAGGGTGAGGAATGGCACCGTGAAGGCTGCGTTTCTCAGATTTTCGGTAATTATCTACTAATTAGAGGCCGAGTAGAGAGTCCTGAGGGTGAAAACATAGAAACGACCCTAACTATGAAGGGGAATGGTTGGATTGGAGAATCCACTAGCGAGCTTGATACTGATTGCCCAGGTCTTTACGCCACGATGCTGGAGCGTTTGGAAAGAGGAAAGAATCTTCCTGAATCGCCTAATGAAATAGATGATACCCCTTTACCTATTCTATTAGAGGAAAAGTTAGACCGTGAGCTTAATGATGAAGAGGAGGCCTATTTAGCAAAGTTGGAGAAGAGATACAGAAGGTTTGCCATAAGTAAGGAAATTTTTGACCATGATTTGATTCGATTGGAGCCGAGGTGGGATGTGAAGGGTTACGACCCTCTCGAGCTATGGCCAACACCTCCAAAGAATATCGCAGAGTTCTGGAATTATTTGGCCTATGCTTTTGAAAAGAATGGACTTGGTATTCCTCCGTTCATGAGAGGAGTGACTGATCTAGAGCACACCCAGTCAAAGCTAATGAGTTGGGAGCATGATAAAGAAGTGGTGGAATGGAGTGAAAAAATTGGAAGTTTCATTGATGGTCCTGAAAAAGAGGAAGGTTTAAAGGTTGGTGAGTTTTGTTTAGAAATAACGACGAACCGAGCCAATTTAAGATGGAAACCTAATGGTCAGGACGATTATCTAGTGCTCTCTTCTCAGGATATATTGGAACTGGTTGAAAAATATGACCAGGGACTTCTTCAAATCGATAATGATTCCGATCTCTTATGGGCTTCTTACCTTAATTATAGGGGGAAGGCAGGTACCGAGGATATTCGACTGGAATTTGAGTTAGCTGGTCGATTCCTTAATGAATTATTTAGAAGACCATCACTTAATCATAAATTAGTCGACCTTGATGGTCAGCCTATAAATATATCTCAAACTAAGCTTAATTGGTCATGTGATCTTGATCCTGGTTCAACGACGGGCGATTGGAAGATGTATTTAATGATGGAAGATGGGGAAGTAGTTCCTCACTCTCTAAGGTTATTACCAGGACTTCAAAATCTTTACCTCTCTGATGATATTGTTTTTCAAGGTCCGCCTAGTTGGACTGAAGGTACTGATGTCAGTCCTTCTTACGAAGTACCTAAAGAGGTTATCGAAAGTGCCACAGGGGTGGCGTTTTTGAAAAGATCTGGTGCTTCTATAGCAGAATCTTTGGAATCTAGAGTAGATGATGCCATTCTTAATGTGACATTAGATGCCAAGTTGGTGAGTGGGCTAAGTTCCGCCACTAGTGAACATTTAATTCTTGGCTGCAAAGCCAGTGATGATGATCAAAACAGGATTGAAGCTTTAAATAATGAGGGTTGGTCAATAATTGAGGATAAAAATAGGGAAGATGGTCGGATTACTCATTATGACCGAAGTTTGCTTCATAGAACTCAGTCACATTTAGCTAAGTTGGTTTCATCTTATGATGAAGCTCATGAGGCCTTTAAGCTTAAACTCACAAAGGTATTTCCAAAGAAGTTTACAAAATGGATCGATTCACTGCCTGAAGGGATAAATGTTGAAACAGATGAATTAATTGGTTCGCTCCTTAAAGACCCAGTCAAAGCATCACTACGTTTTGAAGTTGTTGGTGAAGAAATTGATTGGTTTGATCTTAAGGTCGTCATTGATGTTGAAGGGAAAGATCTTTCACAGGATGAAATAAAAAGTCTTGTCGAGGCCAGAGGGGATTTTGTTAGGGCTAAAGATGGCAGTTGGGTGAGGGTTGCCTTTGATATGGATGAGGATCAAACCGATGCTGTACAGGGATTAGGGATAGATCCATATGATTTAAGTGGAGAAAGTCACAGGATGCATGCAATGCAGCTGAGTGATCCTGCTGTTAAAGAAATATTTGATAGCAAGGCATGGGATAAAATTTGTAAGAGGGCAGAGGAGGTGAAGTTGAGAGTTAGGCCGGCAGTGCCATCTAATCTTAAAGCAGAGCTTCGTCCTTATCAGGTCGAGGGTTTCCATTTTCTCTCTTATCTAGCCACTAACAATTTTGGTGGGATTCTTGCTGATGATATGGGCCTTGGAAAAACGGTTCAGAGCTTGTGCTGGCTTTTGTGGTTGAGGGCAAGGTCCGAGGGAGACCCATTACCTTCATTGGTAGTGTGTCCTAAATCTGTTTTAGACGTTTGGTCTGGGGAGGTGAAGAAGTTTGCTCCAGAGATGCGAGTTCAGGTTTTAAGGTCAAAAGATGAGCTTGATACTGAGCAACTAAACAAAAATGTGGATCTGTTGGTTCTTAATTATGCGCAGCTACGCGTTGGAGAAGAAAAATTAACCAAACAGGAGTGGTTAGCCGTTATTTTAGATGAGGGACAACAAATAAAAAACCCTGATTCTATGGCCGCTAAAATTTCGAGAAAATTACAGTCTGAGCATCGTATGGTTTTGACCGGAACGCCTATCGAAAACAGATTGTTGGATGTGTGGTCTTTGATGGCTTTTGCAATGCCTGGGGTTTTGGGGGATAAGAAGTACTTTAGAAAGCGATTTGATCGAAGAAAAGATGACACTGCGCAGATGAGATTATCAGCAAGGTTGCGTCCATTCCTTTTGAGAAGAACAAAGTCTCAGGTCGCTATGGACTTACCTCCTCGAATTGAAGAGCAGGTTTATTGTTCGATGGATGGGGAACAGGCTGAATTATATGAAAAGGAAATGAAGAAAGCGCAAAAGACCATTCTGGGAATGGGTTCTAACGAAGAACTTAGAAAGAATAGTCTTATGGTGCTTCAAACATTGATGAGACTGCGTCAAATTTGCTGTCACCCTGCACTCATTAACCCAGAAAATTCTGAAGCTGAAAGTGCAAAACTAAATGCGTTATTCTACCTCCTTGATCAGCTTAGGGAGGAAGGTCACAAGGTTCTTGTCTTTTCTCAATTTGTTAAGATGCTTGATATTATTAAAGACCGTCTTGAGGCTGAGGAAAGGCCGTACAGCTATCTTACGGGGCAAACTCAGGACCGTGGTAAAGTCATAGAAGAGTTTCAGACAACTGAAGATCCTTCAGTTTTTCTTTTATCTCTGAAGGCTGGTGGAAGTGGACTCAACTTAACATCAGCTTCTTATGTTATTCTTTATGATCCTTGGTGGAATCCAGCTGTTGAAAATCAGGCCATTGACCGTACACACCGTATAGGCCAAAAGAACAAGGTGATTGCATATCGATTATTGATGCGCAACACAATCGAGGAAAAGGTGAGGATTCTTCAAGAGCAAAAGCAGAAAATGCTGGATGATGTTTTGGGTGAAGAATCTTTCTCTAAGGGGCTTGAGATGAAGGATATTGAGTTTCTTTTTACTCCTGATAAGGATCCCTCTGAGGAGGTCACAATTGTGGAATCTGAGGAGATTTTTGAGTAGTCAAAGAATATAACTTAAGATTATGGATCCATTGCCGTGATGGAGGCGTAATATTTCGGTAATAAAATTATTCAAGCTTACTGATTCATATTTACGAAAAAACACTGCAATATAGGCTTTTTTTAAATTAATAGAGTCACAGATTTAAACTCTGTAAGACAATAATCGCTGACCTTAGTGTTAGTTCAGGCTTGAAGGTTTAAAATAAGGCAATATTATACAATTTTAAGGGGTATTATAATCAAATGAAAATTTTTTTACTAACAGCTTTCATTGTTTCATGCATCACTGCACCTAGCTCTTTATTTGCTAGAGTCTTTGAAGATCAATTTGGAAGAATTATTAATGCTGAACTTGTTTCACATACTGGTAACGAGTCAGAGAATGTCACTATTAAGAAGAGTGGTAAAAAGATGGTTGTGAAAATATCTCTTTTCAGTGAGAAAGATCAAAAATTCATCCGTGAATGGATGACAAAAATTCCACCTTCTCTGGATTACAACTTTCGAGTAGATGTCGCCAAGAAAGAAATTGAAAATAAGCCAGGTTCCAGCCCCTTTAACAAATCAAATGATAAGGAAGTGGCTTATTTGATGAGGTTAACTAATTTAACACGTCAGCCAGTGAGTGGTCTTAGAGTTGAGTACCGCGCCTACATGAAAAATTACGGTAGTGGTGGCGGAGATACGAGTTCCATCAGAGAAGAGGCTGAAAAATCTGGAAGAGACCTTGGAGGTGTTACTGATAAACAAATTGAAGACTTTATCAGAGAACGATTTGGGGGAGGTTCTCGAAGCAGAAGAGGAGGAGATTATGGTAGATCTACCAAACCAAAGATTATTCACATCGAAGAAGCAAAGAGTATCGAAGAGACTCTTAAGTTTAATGAAAATGTTACGATTGAATCCAAACCTATGAAGCTTGATTCGTTTAAATCAAGATGGACAAATGATCGTTACAAAGATGAGTTAATTGGTGTGATTGTTCGAGTTTTTGAGCCAGGTGGTGAAATGGTCTACGAGTACAGAGATCAAAGTACTAAGGATTACATCTGGGCAGAAAGCACAAGTCCTGTTAGAGGATTCACCAATGATGAACCAGATTTGGGATTAGGTGATAACGATAGACCTGTTAGAGGTTTTACCGGAGAGTAAACCCTCTTCAACTCGATTTTAATGCACCCTTTGTCCGGGTTTAGCTCCTTCGTCTGGAGATAAAAGGTACACCTCTTTTCCGCCCGGTCCTGAGGCAATAACCATACCTTCACTTACTCCAAACTTCATTTTTCTTGGGGCGAGGTTGGCCACCATGACAACAAGTCTACCAACAAGTTCGTCTGGTTCATAGGCGGACTTTATGCCTGCAAAAACGTTTCTAGTTTCATCGCCGCCTAAACTAAGAGTAAGCTGAATAAGTTTTCTAGCTTCTGGTACTTCATTAGCCTCAATAATTCTAGCAACTCTAAGGTCGGGCTTAATGAAGTCATCAAAAGTGATTTCTTCACAGAGGGGTTCATTTTCTAAAGGCTCAGCACTGTCATCCCAATTGGTAGCCTTCGTTATTTCTTTGTTGTTTTCTTTGCTCTCTTCAGTCATGGCTTCAATGTCCTTGTTGTCTATTCTGGCCATCATATGTTTAAATTTATTGATCTGAGTTCCAGTTAATGGGGTTTTCACCTGATCCCATGAAGTGATTTTTTCATCAAAAAGCTCTTCTGTTTTTTTAGTTAGAGATGGTAATACCGGAGTTAGATAGATCACTAGTTGCCTGAAAAGATTTAATGCAATAGTGCAAACATCCTGTAGCTCTTGCTGTTTCTCAGGGTCTTTCCTTAGCTCCCATGGAGCACTTTTCTCCACAAAAGGATTGGCTTTGTCGGCGAGCTCAAGAATTCGTCTCATTGCATGAGAAAAGTCACCATTCTCATAATCATTTGCAATGCTATCACTCGCTTCTGCTGCACTTTCAAATAGCCCTCCGTCATCAGGATACTTTTCTGAGAGTCCTATCTCAGTCACAAATTTAGCGCTCCTACTTGCAAGGTTAACAACTTTGCCAACAAGGTCAGTGTTAACTTTTGTTCGAAAGTCCTCAAGGTTTAGATCAATGTCTTCAACTTTGCTTGATAGACGACTAGCATAGTAATATCTCAAGGATGAAGGGTCTAAATGTTTAAGGTAAGTGGACGCTTGAATAAAGGTCCCTTTGCTCTTAGCCATTTTTTCTCCATCCACAGTTAAAAAACCATGAATGTGGACTTTTGTGGGTAAATTGTATCGCGAACTTTTCAGCATTGCTGGCCAGAACAAGGTATGAAAGTATTGAATGTCTTTACCGATAAAGTGATGGATTTCTGTGGAATCGTTGGTCCACCATTCTTCGATTTTCTCATTTTGTTTTTCGCACCATTCCTTAGTGCTCGCGATGTATCCTATAGGAGCATCAAACCAAACGTACCAGTAGTTGCCGGGGCTATCAGGAATCTCAAAGCCAAAATAGGGGGAGGGTCTTGAAACGTCCCAGTCCTTAAGTTCATCGTTGAGAAAATAGTTCTTCAGATAGTTGGCACTTTCCTGGGGTAGTGTTCCACTCTGGGTCCATTCATCCAAAAATGAATGAAGTTGTTCAATTTGAACGAAAAGGTGTTCTGCTTTTCTCGTTTCAGGTGATGTTCCTGAAAGAGTGCTTATTGGATTGATTAAGTCTTTAGGAGAGTAAGTTTCACCACACTTGGAGCAATTGTCACCGGGTTGATCCGGAGCATTACAAGTCGGGCAAATTCCCCTTACCATACGGTCCGCAAGAAACATCCCTTTTTCAGTGTCATAAAGTTGCTCGATCTCTTTCTTTATGACCATGCCCTTTTCTTTTAGTGCATTCCATATTTCGATACAGGTTTCCTTGTTTGCGTCACTGTTTGTGCTGCCATAATGATCAAATTCTATTTCAAAACCAGCGAAGTCTTTTTGATGAGATTGTGACATCTCCTCTATTAGTTGCTGCTCAGTACGTCCTTCATCGGCCGCTCTAATCATTATAGCAGTTCCATGGGTGTCATCGGCGCAAATATAAATCGCTTTGTTTCCCCGTAACTTTTGAAAGCGGACCCAAATATCGGTCTGGATATACTCTACTAAGTGCCCTAAGTGAATATGCCCGTTGGCGTAGGGCAGGGCTGAAGTGGTAAGTATTTTCCGCATTTTAAGACAAATAGTTTTGTGCTTTAAACTTTATAGTGCGAATAGGATGAGGTTGCAACGGGAGAACTTAGTCAATTTTATCGGGTTTTATCTTTCCACCTATTCCGATAATGGTCGCGTTTGATTTAGCCGCTTCTGCTTCCGCTATTTGACCATCTTTCATATACATTTGAGATAGTGAAGTCCATGCGAGTAGGTCGTTAGGACTAATTTCAGTAGCCATTATTGCAGCACCGATGGCTTCTTTCATTTTGCCTAATTTCATCAAAGCCATTCCGAGAGCATGCCATCCATCAAAAAACCCCTTATCAACGTCTGTGGACTTTCTGTAGAATTCGGCAGCAGCTTCAATGTCGCCTACTGCGATTTTACTATTTCCTTCATCATATAAATCATGAGCGCTTTGATTCATATAATGATTTCTAGTTTAACGCAGGGTTTAAGATGTTAATGCTGGTAGGATTAGTT
>JACETS010000106.1 GCA_013911195.1 Verrucomicrobiales bacterium
CATTTACTCTGATCCAACCACTAATGAAAGACAGTTTAAATTTCTGCCAGGCCCAATTTTTTCAAACATCATTCTAGCCGACGAAATCAATAGAACACCTCCAAAAACACAAGCCGCCATGCTTGAATCTATGCAAGAGAGGAAAGTCTCAATTGGTGGTGAGGACCATGAACTGCCTGATCCATTTTTTGTGTTGGCAACACAAAACCCAATCGAACAAGAAGGTACATATCCGTTACCAGAAGCACAACTTGACCGTTTCATGTTTATGATCAAAGTCGAATATCCTAATGAAGAAGAAGAATTCGAGATCATGAAAGCTTATACTGGTGCAAGCGTTTCAAAGCCTGAACCAGCACTTTCTGGAGATGAAATAATTGAAATACAAAACACGATTAGAACTGTGCAAGTTTCAGAACACGTCATGCGTTATGCTGAAAAACTTGTAAGAGTAACGAGACCCGAGGCAGATGACGCCTTAGATATATGTAAAAAATGGTTAGGTTGGGGAGCAGGCCCTCGCGCAGGACTATCTCTTATTTTGGCGGCTAAAGCGCATGCATTATTGAATGGAAAAAATCATGTCGGTTGCAGTGATGTTGCTGCCGTGGCTCCACCAATTTTCCGTCACCGACTCATTCCTAATTTTGCAGCTCAAAGTGAAGGATTAGACTCAGATGCAATAACAGCAAAGATTATTGAAGCTATCCCTCAACATTAACAAATATCTTTATTGAAGTAAGGAAGATTCTTTAAACTCATTAATACAAAAGTTCAAAAATTGAACAACGACTCAATAAAATTACTTGATCCAAAGACCCTAGCCCGTGCTGATAAGCTTGGTTTGGCGGCTAGGTTCATTGTAGAGGGATATATGGCAGGTGAGCACAAGTCACCATACAGGGGCTTTGCAATAGAGTTTTCTCAGCATAGGGAATACTCCCCGGGAGATGATGTTAGGCACATAGACTGGAAAGTTTTAGGAAAAACTGACCGTTACTACATAAAACAATACGAACAGGAAACTAACTTTGTTGCCCATATCCTTGTTGATGGCAGTGAATCCATGCAATACGGGTCCGGAGATTTAACAAAATTGGAATACGCCAAGTTAGCCGCTGCTTGCCTTGCCTTTACAATCATTAAACAAAGAGATGCTGTTTCTTTATCTTTATTCGGCAATTCTACAAGAGAAGAACTTCCAAGAGGCAATACTCAAAATCATCTATTTAACATTCTAGAAAAACTTGTTCAATTTTCTCCGTCAGGAGGAACAGACTTGGCAGGGCAATTACACTCAGTGGCCAGTCAATCTCAAAGAAAAGGCATCGTGATTGTAATTAGTGATTTTTTCGATGACGAAGATTCAACACTTGAAGCCGTGCAACACTTGAGATTTGTGGGCCACGAAGTCATCGGATTACAAATACTTGACCATGATGAAATCACTTTTCCTTTCAATGGATTAGTTGAATTCGAAGGACTAGAGGAAATTCCAAACCTCAAAACAAGACCAACTGAAATCAGAAAAAGTTATCTTAATGAGTTTAATGAATTTCAAGAAAAGTTAAGAGACGGCTTCAACAAGAACTCATGCCACTTCGTTGAATGTGATACATCCAAACCTTTAGAAGAAGTCCTCGGATCTTATTTAACTTTTCGTAAAGAAACGGCCACCAAATAATCAATGTCTTTTCTTAATCCAGCGTTATTAATGGGAGCAGCCGCACTTGCTATTCCAATAATAGTACATCTCCTGAATAGAAGAAGGTTCAAAAGGGTTAAGTGGGCAGCTATGCGTTTTCTTGAAGTTAGTCTAGAGCGCAATCAGAGAAGGATGAAAGTAGAGGATTGGATCCTCCTTATAATAAGATTAGTTATAGTGGCACTAATAGTCTTGGCCTTATCTCGACCAGCGACTGATTGGATTAAATCATCCGGATTAGGTTCAACCGTAACTGCTTCGGTTATAGTAGACTCTTCAGCCAGCATGCAAAGGACAGATAAAAATTCTGATCTTAGTCGCTTTCAAATCGCAAAAGAAACTGCAAGAGAAGCCTTAAGCTCAACACCGAAGGGATCTTCCTCCTCCATACTATTTGCCGCCAACTCATCTGGCTCAGGCATGAAAGAACCTTCCCATGACAATAAAAGAGTTATCAATATCCTCAATGAAACCGAACCCTCTGACCGTGGCAGCGATCTTTTTCCAGCTATTCAATCCTCGATTAATTCACTTAATAACAGTCCATCCACTCAAAAAGAGCTCATTATCATTACTGATGGAGAAGCTTCGGCATGGAAACAATTTGAATCGATTTCAAGAGCCATAGATCAAAACAAGGACACCATCAACACAACAATAGCGTTAGTAGGAAAAACACCTGAAGAGAATATTGCTATAACCAGCCTAACTCAAAAAACACCTATCGTTTCAGTTGGACAACCCATGAGGCTTTCAGTTGGAATTACCAATTTCGGCGAAATTGAAATCAACGACCTTTCAATTCAAATAAGTATTAATGAAAATACGTCAGGACTTCCAATCAATATTGATTCAATAAAACCTGGTGAAGAAAAAATAATCACGGCATTCGTTGAAATAGACTCACCGGGTTATTTGCGCATTAAGGCACAAATCGATTATACTGACTCCAAATCTGTTGATAACTCCAGAGAAATTGTCATCAGGGCAGTTGAAAAAATTCAAACACTTCTAATTGATGGAGAACCCGGAAGAAGCATTACTGAGTCAGAGACTTTCTTTTTACAAAATGCTCTTATTCCCGTTCCCGAAGAGCTCATTGAGTCATTTTTCATATCCAGTAAAATAATTAATTTAGGTTCAATACAGGATATAGAAATTAAAGACTATGATGTCATATTTCTCGCAAATGTTCCGGACTTTTCTAATGAATTAAGCAACCGACTTAATGATTTTGTAAAAAGTGGAGGTGGTTTGGTAGTCTTCCCCGGTGATAATATTAATGCTTCATTTTACAACCAAGAGCTTCACGAAAAATTAAATCTACTCCCAGCCTCATATGGAAAAATTTTACCAATTGAAGGCTCTAATAGTGTTCTCTCTTTACAAGCTAGTGGGTACAATCATCCACTCGTTGAATTGTGGAATGATCCTGGCGCAGGAACTTTAGGCGATGTAAAAACTTTTAAAGCCTTTGAACTCGTCTTGAAGGACGGAGTAGATAGTAATATCGCAATTCAATACAATAATGGCTCCGCTGCCGTTATCGAGGCGGATGTCGGATTGGGAAAAGTTTATCAATTCAGTAGCTCTGCTGATACAGAATGGAATGACCTACCTGTCAAAGCGGCGTTCCTACCTATTGTTCACCGGGTCGTAGGTAGTGTTATTTCAAGAATGGATTCCGGATTAAACATTCAAGTTGGTGACACCTTTATAAGAAAGGTTCCTCAATCTTGGATTAACAAGGAGGCAACAATATCTCATTCCAAATCAGAGACGGCCACTTTCATTAACGCTGAAATCTCTGATGATGGAGGTAATATACAATTCAAAGAGGTCAACTCTTCTGGAATTTATGATCTCAAACTGACAGAGCCCTTTGAATTGATTCAGTTTTCAGCCACCTCAGACCCTAGAGAATCAAACCCTGAAAAATTATCTGGACCGCAAATTGAAAGACTCAAAGAAATTTCCTCAAATTTCATAGAGTCCTCCTCACTGAATGAAATAACTTCAGCAATAAATCAAAAAAGAAAAGGAGCTGAAATCTGGCCATTGCTTTTATTAGCTGCACTTCTACTGACACTTTTGGAGCTTTATCTTTCTCAAAAATTTAGCCAAGAAAAATAAATTGAACTCGATTCTACTTAAACTAATTGGAGTACCTGCCGATGAAATATCATCGGTCACAGGAATTTCCGTCCAATTATCTCCTGTAGTATCACCAATATTGATAGCAATTACCGCACTGATTCTAGGAATATTTTCTTGGTCCTTTTACAAATCAACTCCAGAGGATGTTAAAAAATCTAGAAGACGTGGCATGCTGATAATGCGCATAATTTTTTTCATTCTTCTTCTCGGGATTTTACTCAAACCAATCATATCTCTAGACTTGGAGAGAGATCATAAAAAGACTCTAGCCGTTCTTATTGATAGTTCTTCAAGTATGGGAATTGCTGATCCAAGAATAAACATTAAAGACATTGCCAGAGAAGCAATCGCTAACGGCAATCTGGATCCATCTGCAAGCTTGGACTCTTCTCCTGACACACTTCCTCCGTCCCCATCATCACGATTCAAAATTGCCGAACAAGCGCTCAACAATGATAAAATAAACCTATTAAAAAGATTAGGAGAAAAAACTGAAATCGTTACATACAATTTTGGAGGGACCATAAATGATTCCTCACCTTCCTCTGAACCTAAGGGTACAGAAACATCAATAGGCAATGCTCTACATGAAGTTCTAAGAAGGCACAGTGCAGATGATTTGGGAGGAATTCTCCTGATCAGTGATGGAGCTAATAACGAAGGCAAAGCAATTGTTCCAGTCGCAGAAGACCTTAGGGAGAGAGGTATTCCAGTTTTTGCTTATGCAGTTGGAACAGATTCACCGAGAGACACGGCTATTAAATCAATAGAACTACCTAGCGTTGCCTTAGCCGAAGATGCCGTTCCTGTAACAATTCAATTCAATCAACAAGGAATGGCTGGAGAGAAGGGAAAACTCATCATCAGCATGTCAGGAGCAAAAGCTATAGAAAAGGAATTTGTATTTTCAGATGAAGAAAACCAAGAAATAACCGTACCGATCATACCTAAAAAATCCGGTGAGTATCAAATATCGGCGACTATAGAAACTTCAATTGGCGAGATATTAGATAATAATAATAGTTTTTCTCGTGGACTTAGAGTTTTGGATTCATCACTCAAAGTACTCATGATTGAAAGTTCACCTCGGTGGGAATTTAAATATGTTCAGGCAATGTTGCTACGAGAGAGAAGAATTGATCTTGACTGCTTTCTTGCTGGAGCAGACCCAATCGTAGCTCGTACCGAAAACTCACCATATCTCGAGTCATTCCCCGACACTAGAGAACAACTCTTTAACTATGACCTAATAATGTTTGGTGATATCAACCCAGATCAAATACCCGAAAATACGATCGAAAACATATCCTCATTCGTTTCTAACGGTGGAGGTTCACTCATTATAATGGCGGGTAAAAGATTCACACCATCTTCATATAGAAACACTGAACTTCAAAATTTAATTCCTGTTGAACTGGCACCTACTCGCTTAGGTGGAAATAGTAATAATGCTCAAAGACCCATACTATTGGATATTACCGAAGCTGGACTAAATGAGGGCTTTCTTAATCTTGAGGAAGATCCTGATCTAGCTAAACAGCGATGGTCTAAATTACCACCAATTTTCTGGTCCGTTAAGACTTTAGGGGCAAAGCCAGCCGCCAAAACTTATCTAACTCACCCTGACGGAGATTATCCCATTGTTGCGATTCAAAAGTATGGAGCCGGTGAAGTTCTTTGGATAGGAACTGAAAACACATGGCGATGGCGAAAAAATACTGGTGATCTTTATCACACAAGGTTTTGGGGTCAAATCGTTCAAAGAATGGCAGGTCGAAGACTGGCCACAGGGTCCCGTCGATCAGAACTAAGATCAGACCGCGCAATAGCTAAAGAAGGTGAAAATTTCACAGTTTTTGCAAGGCTGCTTGATGAAAATTTTCTTCCAAGAGAAGATGAAACAATTGAGGCAACCTTAGTTAAGAGTAACTCCAATACGGCTGACTCAAAGAAAGTAACCCTCAGAGCTGTACCCGGTTCACCAGGATATTATAGAAGTGAGTTTTCTGCCGAAGATCAAGGCCGGTACCGATTAACTATTATTGACGACGAATCCAGCGGCATCGACTTAAATGTAAGAGGAGCTGACCGTGAATTTGCAAAAACTGCTATCGATGAAAAAACGCTCAAAGAAATCGCCGACATCACCAATGGCTCTTATTTAAGAGAAGAAAATCTAAATGACCTTCCAACAATTGCTAAAATTGAACCTGCAAAAATAAAAATTTCTAGAGAAGCTACCCTTTGGAGCTCTCCTCTTTATTTAATTTTGTTGTTATTACCAATCACAATCGAATGGTTCATGAGAAAGTTTGCCGAGTTAAAATAGAACAGTGTCAGCCATTAAAAATATATCTGTGCCTCCAAGCGCTATTAGAGTGCTAAGGAACAAACTTGCTCGCACAAGATTCTCAATTCTCGCGGTTGAATTAGCAAGAAGACTGACTGTTACTTTTTCTTTTTTAATAACTCTATTAACTTCTCTTCTTTTTCTAGATTTATTAGCTGATCTAGAAATTGAGACTAGATCATTGCTTCTATTCTCAATTATTACT
Organism: Verrucomicrobiales bacterium; assembly: GCA_013911195.1. Taxonomy (GTDB): domain Bacteria; phylum Verrucomicrobiota; class Verrucomicrobiia; order Verrucomicrobiales; family DEV007; genus EC70. The sequence goes on from JACETS010000106.1 coordinate 6,418, forward strand.
CTTACAGCTATACTTATAATATGGTCTTTATTTTCATTGATCACAAAATGGAAGAATGACGAAACCTTAGCGCTGGAAATCGAACGAAAGAACAAAGATTTTGACAGCAGACTCATAAGTTCAATTCAATTTGCCAAACGAAAGGCCAAATTTCCTAAAAATGCGCCCATGAGTATGGTTCATAATATGATTTTAGAAACTAAGGATGTATCTAAAAAATTTAATTTCCTTAAAGTTGTAAATCCAAAAGCATTAACTAGGGCAACGCTTATATTCTTTGTAATTATTATCACTTCTGGCATTTGGGCATACAGCGAAAAAGATAACATCCCAATCCTAGTTAAAAGAGCCCTTGGTGAACAAATTGAGATTCCGCGTGATACCATAATTGTTGAAGAGCCTAACATCCTCAGAGTTGGAATCGGCGACAACATTCAAATGACCTTCAAGGTGAAATCTAAAAAAACCTCTGAACTCAAAGCAAATCTAAACGTCGACTATAATTCAGGAAGAAAAATTACAGTTCCTCTAGAAAGAACTGAAAACGAGCCTGATACTTATATAGGCACTATCGAAGACGTACCTGAGTCATTTTCATTTGATGCTCAAATAGATGATGCAAAGACTAAAACCTCGATCGTCACAGCCATCGAAAGACCAACGATAAAGAATATTTCTGCCACACAAGTGTATCCTGAATTTACGAAACAAAGTCCGACAAATCATGTACCCGGAGACTTTACTTTTTTCCCAGGAAGTGAAGTGACTATAAATATAGAATCATCGAAAGATCTTGATTCAGGAAATTTAAAATTTTTAGGATTGGATAATCAAATGCCTCTATCAGTTAACGAAGCTAATAAAAAAGAAGGAGTAGCGAAAATTAAGATCCCTTCGCAGAGCTTGTCAGGATTCAGTGTTTCACTAACAGACTCCGAAGAGATGGATTCAAAAAATAATGCAATTTATAAAATTTCTCTACTAACTGATCTTCCTCCAGAAATCAGAATTACCTATCCTAAGCGGTCCGAGGAATTAGTTACTCGAAAGGCAACACTATTAATCAAATATGAAGCTATTGACAGGTTTGGGGTAAATTCAATTAATTTAAAATATAAAAGAGAAGAGAATGAAATAGTCACTATCCCTTTAATGAAGGAAGAAACTGCAAAGAAACAAATAAGTGATAGTTACGAGTGGAATCTAGGTTCTCTAAAGACAGGCCTGTCCGAAGGTGATCAAATTGAATATTGGTTAGAAGCATCCGATCAAAATATTTCGGGATTAAATATCAGCAGCTCAGACAAATTATCTTTAAAAGTTGTCACTCCAGAAGAAAAACGGGCCGATCTATTGGGAAGGACTTCTGATGCACTGGGAAGTGTTGATGAAGCTACAAATGATCAGGAAAATCTTAATAAAGACCTCGAATCAATTATAAGAAAAAACACACCAAATAAAAAAAATTGATCTTTGGAATTCTTTGAAGACTCATTTAAACTATTAACGCTCATGAAATTACAACCAATGCATCATTTTTACCTGGTTTTCATTTTGTTGCTTTCAACATCAAATGTCCATGGAGCGTTCCCCCAAAACTCTCTTTTAAATCAAGAGAGAAAACAGCAAAGAATCCAAGACACCACTGGAAGAACAGGCGAACAATTAGATTCCTTAATCGATGAATTTAATCGTAATGGACTCGCTGGTAGTGACCTTGATGTCATTAAGGCCATTAGAATGGTACTTGGCAATCTCTCAAAGGAGCAAATGAATGAAATCGTAGGACTTCTTAATGGTGCCAGAGAAGACACACTGAAGGATAAAAACTCAGCCGCTGCCAGTGCTAAAGTATTAACTGCTTATGCCGGCCAAAAAGGAGTCATTGTTCAACTAAGAAGAATTCTCCTCGAGTATCAGTCACAAGTTGCTCTATTTGATTTAGCAAGATTAGTGAAAGAACTCGGGAACAGGCAGACCACCAATCTCCACGAGGCAATCACTCTTGCATCATCAAATTTCGTACCAGGAAGTCCTAGCACATCAGAACAAATCTCAATTCAATTACAGTACACTGAGCAAGAAGCTTTGGCCGGAGAAGTTCAGACGATTTTAAAACGATTGTCGGATATAGCAGAAATGACAAAAGGGTCTCCTGATCAAAGACCTAATAGAGCTACTAAGCATGCCACTGAATCCAGACTGAAGGAAAATATACTCAAGGCAGTAGACGAAATTAAAGGTAAACGATTAATGAGTGCCGTTTCCTTTGAAAAAACTTCTAGAGATTCTCTTTGGGAAATGGCGAAAATTCTTGAGCCTGAAAAAGGAGAACTTGAGCAAATGGTTGAGGCTCTCGAAAAATTAGAAAATATAATCGATAAAGAAAACGAAATTAAAGAAGACACGAAAAAACTTTCTGAGGAAGACCAATC
>JACETS010000107.1 GCA_013911195.1 Verrucomicrobiales bacterium
GTGACCTTTGATGTTGAGGGTGCTGATCGTGGTCCGACGCCAACCGCAGGAGCGAGTTTCAATGGGGGTTATATTAATTTCCCAGATGTTGATTTAACGAGTATAATTCAAGATACAGATGGAGAAAACAGCTACACATTCTCGGCTTGGATCAAGCCTAGTGATCTCAACGGTGACAAGTTCCTCTTTGGTCAAACTAGCCAAGGCATTCACAACGGTATCCGAGGTGGAGGATTCCTCCATCAGGCTCACTGGGGAGCGGATAATAATGGGGCGACTAACCTAAGCACTCTCGAAGGTGAGTGGGTGCACGCAGCATGGACCTACGATGGATTAACTGACACCGCTAAGATGTACCTCAATGGTGTGCTTGACGCCGATGTCAATAAGCGTGCACCTAATGGTAATGGTAATCTTATCGTGGGTGGACGTAATGGAGGTAGTGAGAATTACCTTGGTATGGTTGATGATGTGGCCTTTTGGACAGTAGCGCTTTCTGAGGGGTCTATTCAAGCTTTGGCTGATGGAGTCAGTCCAATTGGAGCTTCTCAGGTTTCATTTGAATTTACAAATATCATTTATAACGCTGAGGAAGATGGATTCAGGCTTGAGTGGAACTCAAAGCCGAATAAGACATACGCCCTATTTTTCTCTGAGACATTGGAGGAATTTGATGCGGACATTGATGATTCCATTGAATCACAAGGAGAGACAACTGTTTATCCAGGAGAAGGTGAGTGGTTGCCTAATCCACTCGAAGGGGCTCCAAGATTATTCTTCAGGATTGAAGAGAACCAATAAGTTTAAAAAAAAATTATAAGAGCGGTGGGTACCTTACAGGGCCCGCCGTTTTTTGTTTAAAAAGTGAATGCTGATATTGTACGGAAGAAATATCAGATCATTCGTAATCTCTTAATCAGGTTGGCAGCCGTAGGCTATACCAGCAATGACAAGAACAAAAATGATTGTAAGAACGACAACTGTAGTAGGCATTGTTTTGTAATAATAATTATTTTTATTGTTATGACTAATGTTTTTTTGTTTTTTTTATAACTATTATCTTTCTTTTACGTTTAAATAACATGTAAAGATGAAGCCAACTGCAGATCAGCGAGAGAGATTGAGGCATCGGCCCAAAAAAAAATCACCTGTGATGTTTCAAACTTGGGATAATTTACTGTTTCTTCATTGGGATGTAGATCCTGATCAATTGCAGAGAACGTTACCGGATGGCTTAAAAGTCGATACTTTTGAGGGTAAAGCGTATTTAGGAATAATACCTTTTTATATGAAAAATATAAGACCTCGATGGTTTCCTTGCGTTCCTTACATATCAAATTTTCTTGAATGCAACGTCAGAACATATGTTTATGACGAGAAAGGTAACCCTGGTGTATGGTTTTATTCGCTCGATACTAGTAGATGGCTTGCTTACAAGATTGGCAGGTCTCTTTTTTCATTGCCATATTATTGGGCAGAGATGAAATCCGAAAGAGAGAATCGTATTTCATACAGTTTAAGAAGAAGAAAAGAGGGCATTGAAAAAGTAACTTATGATTACAAAAAAAGCTTAGATGATACATTAGCAGAAAGTGGAACGTTAGATTATTTCCTGCTGGAAAGATATCAGTTGTTCGCTACAAACAAATCAGGTGGCCTTTTATCATGCAGAGTGCATCATAAGCCTTACCGATATTCAACATGTGAAAACAAATCATGGGCGAGCGATTTATTTAGTTGGAATGGATTTGAATTTAATTCTAAGGATGCTTCTCACGCTTGTGTAGCCAGCCGTGTAGATGTTGAGATATTTAAACCGCAGCAAGTTGCTTAGTTTTGAAGATCTAACTCTTATAGACCTCATCAGGCCAGCGTATTTCAACTCCATTTTTGATTAATGTTTCCTGAAAAGTGTTTAACTTTTTTCGATTATTTCTTATTTCTCGGGGGCTGGACTTCTCAATTAAACATGTTGCGGCGAGGTGTCCAGCTACCTCGCCGATATTCCATTCTACCGGGTGAAGTCTGTAACACCCATTAGTGACATGAGTCGTTCCAATATTTTTAGATCCTGCTATTAGATTTTTGATTTTGATTGGAATGAGTGAACCTAGTGGTAATTCGAATGGTAAAGCAGGAAAATCAATGTAATTGTCACCCTCAGTTGTGGGATGTAAATCAATTTGGTAATGACCAATACCCACAGAATCATGATAGCTCTTAGATTTCACTTTAGATTGATCAACTCCAAGAAATTGTGCCCTATTTTCAACGCCGCAGTGATGTTCCAGAATGGTTGTCATCGCTTTAATTCTTGCTGATTCTCTAACGTAAGGGTATTTGGCCATTCCGTCATCAGTATCAAAGATATCTTTTCTCAATCTAAGCCCTGGCCATCCAGTTCCGCCATCATCTCGAGGTGCATCAGTTTGTAACCAATATAGTAATGATCTACTGAGATCTTTGGACTGGTTGATATGTTTTGATCTTTCTTTTTCTGAAACACCAGTGAGGTTTCCCAAGAGATAATCATTCTGCGGCCAATTGACTAGGCTTGCATCCTTAATGCCGCTTTGTTTGTTGAAATTTTCTTCCGCTATTATCCTGCGGTATTTCCATAAATTGATGATGCCTGAATTGTTAGGTCCTTCAGGATTGAAGCCTAGTATTTTTTTTACTCCTGTTGATGGATGTGTGTATGCAAAATCAAGTAATCTTCCCGGCCAAGGCGGTGTCAAATTTGGAATAAAATCCCTCCAGAATTCATAGTTAGGAGGTTTGTCTATAGTGTGATTTTGTCCTTTTCGGTGTTCTATAGCAAAGCACATGGTGAAGGCCTGTTGATTTTTGTCTGAGTGTTTCTCAGGCATGTGTAATTCACTGGTTTCTTCTTTTCCTTCAGTTCCTAATACATGATCACATTCAGTGATGGGTAGTAGGTCTCCTAGTTCTGTTGAATCCACAAAAATGTTTCCATTCAAAACCATGGAATCGTTAATTGATTTATTTTCAACCTTAACACTTCTAATTTCATTAGCCTCCATCTCCGCAGACTTTACTATTGTGTTTTTTAAGAGAGTGAGTCTTTTGTTCTGAATGTACTCATTCAACAATGATTCAATGCATTTGAGGTAGACTTTAGGTTCAGCGCATAGTCTAGACACAGATCCTTTCCCAGGATTTAATGGAACTACATTTCTAGCTTGTGGAGTTAATTTGTAGTTTTTTCTATAAAATTCTCTAACTAATTCTCTGAATTTTCTGTAGCTTTTTGTACATCCAAACTTCTCAATCCATCGGTGTTCGTCTGGTGGAACGCCTTGTGATGTCAGTTGTCCTCCAATCCAGTCTGTCTCCTCACACATTATAACAGTGAGGCCAGATTTTAGTGAGCTTAATGCGGCGGCACAACCGCCTAAACCTCCGCCAATGATAATGACGTCTGCTTTTAGCTCTCTAGAATAATTTATTTTTTGGAGGGCTCCTGATTTAGATGAACCTAACCCTAATGCTAAAGTTGAAAGAGCGGCCCTTCTTTTCATAGCTAATTTTGATTCTTAATATCAGATAATTTATCCTCAATATTTTTGATTCTATCCATTGTAATTGGTAACGCCTCTAATAAGGGAATGGTCTGTTGTATTGTTTCAATCTTGCTAATACTTGAGTTCAATTCTTCCAAAGCAACGATTCTTTTTTCTAGTTCAAGAATCTTATTCTCCTTTGTATTATTTTTACAGGAAATTAGATTGATGATTATTAGGAAGGTAATTCCAATTCTGTTTAATCTATTCATTATTCACTTTAAAATTTATTTTGATACAACTAAAAATTATCAATTATGATTATGTGTATAATTATAATTGTCTCTCTTGAATTTTTATTTTTCAGATCTTTTATAAGATGATATAGTAAACATTTTTCATCTACTTACTCCACAGAATCATGCGTTGCTTTTTAATTATATGTTATCAATTAGTGGTTTTTACTTCTTTAATTCATTTTTTGACTGCTCAAGAACCCTCAAAGTTAGATGCTGAGTCCCAATATCAATCTGGGATGAAATATTTCTTTGGTGACGGTGTGGCCAAGGATGAGCAAAAAGGGGTGCAGTTTTTCAAAAAGGCTGCAGGAAATGGTAATGCTAATGCACAGACTAGACTTGCCATCGCTTATTCCAAAGGAGTTGGTGTAAAGCAAAGCTATAGTGAGGCTGGCAAATGGTTTAGAAAAGCTGCGGATAAAGGAGATAAAGAAGCTCAGACGCAACTTGGATTTATGTACGCAAAAGGGCAGGGATTTAACAAAAGTGATGGTCAGGCAGTCTATTGGTGGAAAAAGGCTTCGTTGCAGGGACATCGGGTTGCGCAAGCTCATTTGGGTGTCAGATTTGCAACAGGTGTAGGTATTACAAAGAATACCGTCACTGCCGTAAAGTGGTGGAGGCAATCCGCTGAGCAGGGCTATATGCTATCTCAGTATAACTTAGGAGTTATGTACGCAAGAGGTCAAGGGGTCCAAAAAAATGTTGATGAGGCATTGAAGTGGTATAGAAAGGCAGCGGCTCAAGGACATCAAGGTGCAAGACAAGCCCTTCAAAGACTGAAATTTTAAATTGGATTAATTTTCCATTAAACATATATATAATCTTTTAGAAAAATGATTTTTAAAAACGTCGATGCTGAAGCTTTAGCCAATATATACTTTGATGGTAAAGTCACTTCTCATTCTTTGATAACTCAAGAAGGAGAAAAAATTACAGTTGGGATTATTTATCCTGGGGTTTACCACTTTAATACAGAATCCTCTGAAAGAATGGAGATAACCTCAGGGGCTTGTAATGTAAAACTAGATGGCGAATCTGAAGATTCTATCTACGAGTCTGGCCAGTATTTTGAAGTGCCAGCTTCATCTGGTTTTGAAATTACTGTTCAAGATCAAATATGCCAATACGTTTGTCGTTTTTTAGATTAAGTCGTATTTCGATCATATTTTGATTATGATGTATTCTTTTTTGGAGTCAGTTCCTATGCTTTTTAAAGTGTTTTGATTCTTTTTTTCTCCTACCTTAATTGTATAAGTTCCATTTTCGAAAACCTTTGGTTTAAATGAACTTCCATTAACTCTGATTGTATAGACAACTTCATTGTTTCTTTCATTGATCAGTTGAACGACTTGATTGGGTTTGTTTATTTTCAAGGTAGGTAAGTGAGCAACAGCTTTGCGTCCGTAGTTTTCAAGTTGATTAAACGTAAAAGGCCAACCTTTATAAGGTTTAGCCTTTTCGTCTGTGACATCAATGTTTCTAGGCCAGCAGGTGAACGTAATATTGCGAGTTTCTTTATTAATATTTACTACTCCGAAGCCAGCTGCTCTTGTAGTAAGTTTGTCTCCGCCTCGTTCTGGGGAAGGGTTGGCAACTGCCAAAGCTGTGACTTTGTTGTGAAATCCATCTAAATGATCACCAAGAATAGGATCTTGGCCTGGGGCTAGGTTTTTTCCCGGTTCCAAAGGTTTCCACCAGCGAAGATAAAGATTCGCTATTGAGGGAACACAAAATGAGTAAATAGAATCTCGGTGATCATCAATACCATGGTGAAAAATTGTTGCAAGGTGCTGGTCTCCTGCGAAATGAAAAGCATAGGCTTTTCTGAGTGCGGAAATGGCCCTATTTCTTCCTGCCTGGGGCCATCCGTTGGAGTCGAGATCCGCATGCAGTCTTCCTCCAACTTTTCCATGGATGTGAGCTCCCCCGCAAAAAATTGTTTGAGAGAGCGCAACTTTAACGTCTGAATCGGTCCAATCTTGACCCCATTTATCAAGGAATTTTAGTTGTCTTTCTCCAAGGAGACGCGCTTCTGGGACATCGACAGAGTTAGGGTCATATTCAGGGTTCCGAATATGGTCTGGTCTAGGTCCTTGCTTAGGAATCATTCCAGCGGGGCCTGTTTTAAATTTTCGGTCTTCAATAATCGCAAAACTAATTCTCCCCCAATTCAGATCCGTATAATAAGTGCCTATTCCTCTTTGTATGGGTGTTGGATCATACGGGTCAGGGAGGTGGCTTGTCTGCGCACGTTCAACCTCTTTAACATATTCCACTGGCATTGCGTAACCTCCATCTGCGGCTCCAGGTAAGGTCGATTTTTTTCCACCGTGTCCCCATATGTTGGGTTGTCCAACATCATGATCATCAGGGATTGTTATAGTTGGAATATTTCTTATTACCTCTCCGAAATCTCTACCAAATTTCAACCAGGCGGCATAATGTCGACGATGGTCATAAACTTGATCGCCTGAAAAAAACAAAAGATCAGGCTTAATTTTTTTTATGTTTTGAACTAGATCATTTTTTGGAATGTCTCCACCATGGTTTGGGTTTATTGAGTTTCCAGTAAACCCTGCTACCACAAATTCAGTTTTATTTACTGGGTTCTTTTGAATAATACCCTCGTAGGTCGCATTTTTCCCATGGCTAACTCTATATGAAGTTTTTTTGCTGTCGTCCCAATTTTCAACTCTGAATGGCGCTGTCCAGCCTCTCTCAATTATTTTTGTTTTTGCAATGGTTTTCCAATTACCGGCATTTAGAATTTCAAGTTTAGCTTCTCTTGATTCATCTGTGGTTAGTGGATAAAATTGAGCGGTAAGCTTGAGGGTATTTTCGTTCACTGTATAGAGAGCGAAACAAATAACCTTATCACGAGTTACTTCTGGAATAGCTAGTAGATCTCTTTTTTTCTTTTGTTGTGTATATGCAACGCTTGATAGGCACGTGCAAATAATAATAAAGCCAAGAGTGGATAAGACGAATTTCATAATATTTTATAGAATTTCTCTATGATTTTTAATTTAACTTTTTTAATCGGCTGATGCGACCTGTTGAAACCCATTCAGCAACAAAAATGTTACCTGCCGAATCAAAGCATGCATCATGAGGATGAACAAACTTTCCTTGTTGCCATTTTTTAGAATCATTTCGGACGCCCTTTACTTGTTTTGTAACCCTTTCGACGTCATCTCCTAGTCTTGCAACAATCTCATTTTTCTCATTAAGAAGAGTTATTCTTGCATGAAGTTCAGGGACTAGAAGAAGATTGTTCCATGTATCTAAATTGGCAGGAAGACCGTATCCCTCTAATGTTTCAACATATTCTCCGTTCATTGTGAAACATTGAAGGGTGTGATGGGCGCGGTCACAGACAATAATTTGCTCTTTTTTGTTGTTCCTCCGATCTATCCAGATTCCGTGTGGAGTATTAAACTTACCTTTGCCTTGGCCCGGTCCACCAAACATAGAGATCCAATTTGCATCTTTGTCGTAACGGTGAATGTGGAAAGACCCATAACCATCGGCCAATAGAAACCCGCCATCATCTAAAAATGCAAAATTAGTCGGCATGAAAGCATCTCTTCCCCAGCGTTTGACCCGAATTTTATCCTCATTTTTTCTATATATCCCGCTTTCCATGGGTGCATATTTTTCCCAAACGGTCTCTCCCTTAAGCGTTAACTTAGCAAAAGACTTAACCTGTTGATAGGAGCAAACATAAAGGAATTCTTCGTTGCCCTCTTTTCTAACTTCAATGCCATGGCCACCACCTTGAAATCTTTTACCGAAGGCTCTTACAAATTTACCTTTTTGATCGAAGACAAAAATTGAAGGGTGATCTTTTTTAGATGATAGCCCTTCATGTATGACGTAAAGGTATCCTTTGGAATCAACGGAAACATTATGAGTCGTTTGCCATGTGTATTTGTCGGGTAGATTTACCCAATTATGCTCAACTTCGTATTGATATTCTCCATCGCCAATAATTTTTGAGTTGTCAGATTTATTAGCTGCTAGAAGATTTGGATAAGAGAAAGCTGCTGATCCTAATATTGAATTTTTAAGTATTTTGCGACGAGTTGTTATGTTTTTAGTATTCATTACGTCTTAAAAATTTTATTTATTTTTTTACAATACGGGTAAGGTTTTTTTCCGTTCTAATGTAAATAGAATTTTCATCGAACGCGGGGGTTGCCATAAGTTTGTCGGAAGACAATTTGTTTTCTGCGACGATCTCTAGCTCCCTTGTTGGTTTAATAATTGTACACACAGTATCCTCATTAAAAAAATAGATAAGATTATTGGCAAGTATAGGAGAAGCTGAAAATCTTCCTTTCATTCTTTTTTGCCATATTGATTTTCCTGTTTTTGCTTGGATGCATGATATGTAACCGTTTCGGTCGACAACAAATAATAAGCCTTTGATGATTATTGGAGAAGCACGAGGCGGCATTCTTTTTGTTTCTTTCCATTCGATATGGGTTTCAGTTATGTCTCCGCTGCCATTAGGGTTTATAGCCCACATCTCGGGGCGGTCACGATCAATCATTGTAAAAACCAAACCTTCTCCGTACACTGGCCTCGGGGCGATAGACCAGCCTCGATGCTCTGCTTTCCAAAGTTCTTTTCCATTTTCCGGATCGTAGGAATAAACTCCTTTTGCACCTATGCTCACCATTTGATTCGTATTACCCCTAGGAATAATAAAAGGAGTGCCATAGGCTTTTCTTTGATTGACTTGAACGTCTGAAAAGTCAACTGAGCGGTTAGTTTTCCATGCCGTTTCACCAGTCTCTTTATTTAACGCTATGACGTATTGGACGTCGCGACCGTCGACGTTAAAAATTAAGAAATTATTGTAAATGAAAGGGGAGCTAGCGGGCCCAGCGCCTATTTCATGATCGCAATTTAAGTCTCTTCTTTTCCATAATATTTGCCCATCCTTTGTAGATATGCATGCAGTCCCATAAG
>JACETS010000108.1 GCA_013911195.1 Verrucomicrobiales bacterium
ACCCAGATGCTGCAAGGCTGGGAGGTAAACGTTATTACGATTATCCGTACCATTGAACTTGATGTGTTTGCCATGCTCAAATCCACCACCGGCAACAATCACAGGGTTATTCTTACTGCCGTGAGGACCTTCTTCTCGACTGACACTCAAGGAACTGGTGATTAAACAAACCGTCTGATCGAGTAAGGTTCCACCAGCTTTTGTCTTGGTAGATTTGAGTTTTTCTAAGAAACGCGCAGTCTGCATCATGTAGGCCTGATCAGCCTCAATGTTCTTAATAAATCCTGCTTCGCTTTTAACTGCGTGAGAATCCGTATGATGCCCAAGCCAATTCCATTCACCATACACATTGGCTACTCGAGTGATGTCGAATTTGAATGCTAGAAAGAGTAAATCTAGATAAGTGGAACGTTCATTGAAGTAGGCGCACTTTAGAATCTTTTGTAGATACTCGGTAAGACCATCCGTTTTGAATGGGACATTTTCAGGAAATGGCACATCTACATGTTCTTGACTCAACCATCGCTCAGATCTTTGGATAGACTTTTCAGATTCACGCAAACTGGAAAAATATTCATCCAATTTGACCCGGTCTGCCCCAGAAACTTTACTCATCATTCTCTTGGCATCTTCTCTACTAGCATCAAGCATAGATTTTTTAAGCGCTAGTAATTCTGCACGCTTTTTCTTGTCTACTTTGCCAAATATACTTTCGAACAAAATTTGGCTATTTGTGATTGGGGAAATAGGCAATCCACCCTTATAGGAAATGCCATAGGAATGCCTCTGTTCAACGACCAAATTTCTAATTCGCGTGTCATTGCCAATATGAGACGCCGCGATTTCGTCAACCGAATCTTTAATCAGCTGGGGATTTCTGTGGTCAGAATATTCAGCAAAAGCGTACATCGTGCTTTCATGATCTCCGTAGTTCCTTAAATTCGTACAAAGAGTGAAATCATTCTTTAATTTTTCCAGTGGCTTGAAAGTAGAAGAGCTCTGATAGTCCTTGCCTGTCGATGTCGGGAAGTTATCAGAACACATTCCATTGCCTATATTCATACAAAATAATCGATTCGCCTTCACATCATCATCTCCCTTGGCCTCTTGACCAAAGCTTTCCAATGCAGGCAACATCACTAGACACCCCGCTGACTTCAAAACATCTCGCCGGTTCATAGGAGCACCCTTACGTTTTTGGATCGATTTCATTCCTTATAACTTAGCGAAAATAAACGAGTTCTCAAGAAAGAAGTTTTTAGTTAGCAGACCTACTTTGTTTGCTAAAAAATTTATCCTTTTATAATTAATCATTGGGTAATGATTAATTGGTAAAATTAGAATAATGAGAAAATTAATCTTAATATTAATAACAGGACTCAACCTATCACTCCTCTCTTTCGCGGAGCCACAACTAACTTCTTGGATTACTGATAAGACAGGTTCTTATGCGCGAATATTCACTAGTAAAGAGAACGAAGCTGCAGGTCTAACTTCAACGACCTGGAGTAGGGTAGGAGTTCAAAGTTCACCAACATACGCTGGGATACATGAAATTCATGACTCTCAGAATTGGGTCTACATAAAAACCTCCGGCCTTGGATTACATAAAATGGGCCCTTGGTATCTCAATGAAGCAAAGACTAGAAATTTTCCTAGTTTTCCTAGTAACACTGCAACAACGTATCGAATACCCAAAAATCCAACAACCTTCAATGGTTCAAGCTCAACTACAGCTGGCACTATAGGTTTTTTTGTTGATGGTGTGGCTTTGTTCGATTCAAGAGACACATTCTCATACATTAACAACAGTAGTTCTGATGGAAGTCCAATGGGTGGAGGAAGGGGTGACGGTATTTGGAACCGAGATGCATACGTGAATGAGGGCGTAACATTTGACGCTGCATACGCACATCAAGCCAGGAATCTTCATCATTATCACGCAAATGCTCCAGCTGTGAGACATCTACTGGGGGACAGTGTTGATTACAATGAATCGTTAAATCGCTACACAGAAAAATTTAATGGGAACCATTCACCAATTCTTGGTTGGGTCGCTGATGGACACCCTATCTATGGTCCGTATGGATATAGTGATGCAATGGACCCAAATTCCGAGATAAGAATAATGATTAGCGGTTATCAGAAAAGAGATGGGACAAATGGATCAACAAACCTTAGTTCAACTGGAAGGAGATCCTTACCAAAATGGGCCAATACATTACAAGGAAGGGACTTAGTTTTATCATCTATTGAATATGGACCTAACGTATCTACCACTTATATTCTGGGTCATTATCTTGAAGATTATGCTTATAAGGGTAATCTAGGATTAGACCAAGGTAGTGATTTTGATCTGGATCAATATAATGGTCGCTATTGTGTAACACCCGAATTTCCAGATGGAGTCTGGGCATATTTTACCACAATTGAAGATAACGGGATTCCTGTATTTCCATATAATGTAGGAAGGAATTTCTATGGGACTCCTACCGGTGGAACTGTAAACTCAATACCCAACAATGCTGAACAGATATTTTCAGGCGGTCCGAATAAGCAGCATTCAACAAAAAAAATCTCCGATACAGATAACACGGTAACATTTGTTTGGGATACTGTAGAAGGAGGAAAATATAGAGTGGACGCGAGTCCTGATCTAAAGACTTGGTATAACGGGACCGTAAATTTTACAGCCGATTCCACTGAACATTCATCTTTTTACAATAAACCAAGCTCTAGGGATGATCGGTTTTATCGGTTAATTCGAGTAGGTATTGAAGGTTTTGATAACTCTGGATTTGCAGATGACTTTGGTGATGGGCCCGCTCCATCCGAAAATGAAGATAATGGTGGTGGCGGCCTTAGTGGTGGCGGCCCTGGTGGTGGCGGCCCTCGAAATTAGTCCCTCATGAAGACCATTATCTTCTATATGCTGACGGTTGCCTCCCTGTCTGGAGGTACGCTTCGCGTAGACATAAATCATCGCTTCGATGACCTGCCTGCTACTTTAAATTCGCTCAAATACAAAGCTAAAGAAACGATTTCAATCTCGCGCCTCAGCTATATTATAAGCCAGCCAGCACTTCAGCGTGAGGATAACACATGGTATGAACTTCCTGAACAATTCGCGTGGATTGATCTCTCTTCGAGGCGCACCTCCTTTGCTCTAACTGATGTCCCTTCAGGATTTTACAAGGCTATTCGCTTTAGTATTGGGGTTCCATCTAAAACCAATCACAAAGATCCCTCCACTCATCCCGCAAACCACCCTCTCAATCCCAACCTTAATAATCTTCACTGGACCTGGTCCGGAAGCTACATCTTCCTTGCTCTTGAGGGCCATTACAGAGTGATTAAGAAAGAAACCAAGGGCTTCGTTTTCCATCTCGCCAACGATCAGAATCTTTCTAGGATTCAACTGGCTGCCAGCTTCAATATGGAGACCAAAACTGCTATTGGGCTCTCCTTCAATCTCAAAAAACTTCTCACCCAACCGCGTCCAATATCTTTTCAAAAGGACGGCAATTCAACCCATTCAAAAGAGGGAGATCCGATCGCAAGCGCCCTCGTAGCAAATCTTCAAAGCACCTTCTCAGTACTAGGAATTTTCTACCCCCCAACTGAGGTTCCTCGCGAGAAAATAACACCTCTCTACATCCCAGATAAATACACCCCTTATCCTTTCAAAATGAGCCGAAGTTTTCCCATGCCTCTCCTACCAAGAGACAACCCTCTCCTAATCGAAAGAGTAGAGCTAGGAAAATATCTCTTCCATGATAAGTCTTTATCGGCTAACGGCACAGTGTCCTGCGCAAGTTGCCACGATTCAACTAAGGCATTCACCGATGGTCTCCCAGTCTCCACTGGCATCAATGGAAAAACTGGAGATAGAAATTCGATGCCTCTTTTCAACCTTGCCTGGAAATCCTCTTTTTTCTGGGATGGTCGCTCTAAATCTCTTCGCGACCAAGTTCTTCAACCTATTCAGGACCATCGTGAAATGGCTTCTGATCTGTCAACTGTCGTCGAACATTTGGAGAAAACTCAGCGTCTCAAATTTGAAAAAGCCTTTGGTCCTGGTCCAGTAAATGAAGAAAAAATTGCTCTCGCTCTTGAAAATTTTCTCCTGACTCTCACAAGCTATGTTTCAAAATTTGATCGAGCTGCTTCAGGTAAAGAAACCCTGACCACCAAGGAAAAGCGCGGTATGGAATTATTCTTCACTGAATACGAACCGCGTAGTGGACAATTAGGCGCTGATTGCTTCCACTGCCATGGAGGCGCCAACTTCTCAGATCATCAGCTACACGACAACGGACTTGGTGAAGGAATCTTTGCGACACCCAGCCTTCGCAACCTCACTCTCACTGCACCTTACATGCATGACGGTCGTTTCAAAACATTAGAAGAAGTTGTGGCTCACTACAGTGGCCCAATGAAACGGAACAAGACTCTCGACCCCAACCTGTCCAAACACCCACGACTAGGGCTTCAATTATCCTCTGAGGATCAAGCTGCTCTCGTCGCTTTCCTGAAAACTCTGACAGACCCAAAGTACTTGGAGATGCAAAACTAGCACTCTCAACTTAATTAATAAAAGCACATCACTTTGGATGACTAATGCCCATTCTAAAGTTTTATAATTAAAGTCTATAATGACACCATTTTGTAAGATCAAATGAGGATAAGTATATCAATTTTATACTTGTATATCAGCCTCCAGCAATTAGCTTACAAAAATCCATTGGCGGTGTTATTCCCGTCCTAGCTGACCATTCTAAAACCAGATTAGTTGGCTAACTCACTATTACCTAGTCGCGATGAAATTGACCGAAGATCAAATAACAACCATTAAATCATGGATCGAATCCGGTGACGATCTTGGTAAAATTCAAAATCAAATTAACGAATCATTTGATATCAATTTAACTTATCTAGAAACACGTTTTTTACTCTCTGACTTAAAGATCGAATTAAATGAGGATGAAGAGGAGGAGGAGGAAGAACAAGAGCCAGTTGATGAGCCTACTGCTGAAATACAGGATTCGGATAATGTCACTGAAAATACCGAGGATCCTGAACAGCAAGAAACTCCATCTGGCGATCTGGAAAAAGAAGAGACCGAGGGCGCTCAACCTACTAACATCAATGTCAGCGTAGACTCAATCACTCAACCACAATGTGTCATTAGTGGTAAAGTAACTTTTTCAGATGGTCAACTCGCCTCATGGTGGTTTGATCAAATGGGTCAACTAGGATTAAACCCCGATCAAGAGGGTTATACTCCATCTCGAGAGGATGTGGCTGTGTTTCAAGTTGAGCTTCGCAAAGTGCTTGCAGAGCAGGGCCTTGGATAATTTTTGTTTTTAAATACCTTCTCCAAAAGGAAAAAAATTGGTCAGAAGGATAGTAAGAAAAAAATTGAAAATTAAAATAGCAAGGGATGATAAAACAACAGCCTTTGTTGTTCCCCGGCCCACTCCAACGGCACCATCTTTAACAACAAGTCCCTGATGGCATGAAATGAGGCAAATCAAAATTCCAAAAACAAAACCTTTTATCATACCAAAAGCTATATCTTCAAGTTCGGTATAACTATTAAGGTGGTCCAAGAACCAAACAGCATTAATGTTATAAAATTTAACAGCGATCAGATAAGAGGCCATTATTCCGAAAATAATGGCCTCAGCTATTAACAAAGGCATTGAAATCATAATTGCCACGAATCTTGGAACGACAACATAACCGGTTGGGCTCACACCCATAGATCGTAAAGCATCAATTTGTTCGGTTACCTTCATTGTTCCAATCTCAGCAGCCATGGATGCCCCTACTCTACCTGCTAGCATAAGCCCTACTAAGACCGGCCCTAATTCTCTACAAATGGCAATCGAAACGAGGCCACCTATTCCGGATTCTAAATCGAGCTTGGTCGCTTGATAATAAGTCTGAGCGGTAAATACGGCTCCAGTGAATGCCCCCGTCACAATAACGACCATTTGGGAACTAAATCCTATATTTACAATTTGTCGGCACATTAGCTTGGGCCTGATCTTTCCCTTAAAAAAGAAAATTAATATTTCGATTAGGAGGCGACCCAACTGCCCAAAATAGGACAATGAGTAAATTGCCAAACGTCCGATCGCCCTCACAGTTAATTTAAGTATCTATTTTTTATTTTTTTATAACAACAATGACAAAATCTAAATTAATCGCACGCTATGCTTTTTATCGAGTCGTAAGATTTTACCTTTAATGTCCTCTGGCAGATTAACTTTTAGGTCCGTTATTTTTTCACCATCAATTTGAATGGCTCCTTGAGAAATTAGTTGTCTAACCTCACCTCCACTCCGCTTGACATTAAAGCCCTCCGCATAAGCAATTCCCACCGAGGCAATGATTCTTCTTTCTGAACCCAAATCGACTTCTGGCCAGTCGGCCTCGTCATCATTCTTAACAAATTTAGATTCAAAGTCGGCTCTTGCCTCTTGAGCTTTTTCAGCATTATGATATCTCTCAACAATCGACTGAGCCAACTGCTTCTTGGCTTCCATGGGGTGCAAATCTTTATCTCTTTCAGTACCCAAAAGTAAAGTATACCAACGGTCCATGAGATCATCAGAAACACTCATTGTTTTCCCAAACATTTCAGAAGGGTTTTCATCTACACCTACATAATTGCCATAGCTCTTTGACATTTTCTTTACCCCATCTGTTCCTTCTAAAATCGGTAAACACATGGCAACCTGAGGCTCCATACCTTGAGACTTTTGCATATCTCTGCCAACCAATATATTAAAAAGCTGGTCAGTACCACCAAGTTCAACATCAGCTCTGACCTCAACCGAATCCCAACCCTGCATTATAGGATATTGAATTTCATGTAACCTTACCTCAACCGCGTCATCAATACGGGATTTAAAATCCTCCCTCTGTAACATTTGTTGCATAGTGACTCGCGCGTTGAGTTTAAGCACTTCTTCATAATTCATTTTCCGAAACCATTCTCCATTATAAACGACTTCAGTTTGATCCTTATCTAAAATTTTAAACGCCTGATCGGTGTAAGTTTCTGCATTGGCCAAAACTTCTTCCCTACTTAAAGGAGGTCTAGTCGAGGATCTACCAGTTGGATCACCCACAGTGGCAGTAAAATCACCAATAATTAAAACAGCTTGATGACCAAGCGACTGAAATTGTCTTAACTTTTCCAGAACAACGGTATGGCCCAAATGAATATCCGGGGCTGTCGGGTCAACGCCTAGCTTTGCTCTTAGAGGCTGCCCTTTCTCGAGTTTTGTTAAAAGTTCCTTTTCACTTAAAACTTTGGCTGTTCCGCGAATAAGTTGTTCGTATTGTTCTTTGGGAGACATTAGGCTAATATATTAATGGGGCAAGTTGCCCTCAAATTAATCCAGCTTCAAGCTGTCACAAAGAAGTAATCAATTAAAATAGCACCCATTGCACAAGTAAAGATTTGCCAAAATGACTATGGCTATATTGAAAAGTACACTTTAATCTTCCCATTTAAGAAACTTTGTCTCGAGAAAATAAACCGCTATTAGTCTGTATCGCCACGTTGACAAGGCGCCGCCCGAAAATGCTCGAGGCCCTTATACGATCATGGTCTTCTCTAAAAATTCCTGATAAAGTAAGTCCGGTCTTTGTTATTATCGAAAATGATGATGAAGAGAAATCAAAAACGGTCATCCAAAATTTAGAGCCATTGTTTAACGAAGGTAAACTTGCCTACGCCCTAGAAAAAGAGCCCGGAATACCATTTGCCCGAAATCGTGCAGCACAAGAAGCAATCAATATATCTGCAGACCTTTTGCTTTTTGTTGATGATGATGAAGAGGTCGATATTAAATGGCTAGAGAATATAATAACTGGTTACAGGAATAGTGATGCCAAACTCATTGGCGCTCCCCTAAGAGCAAGAAAACCAAAAAAGAAATTGAACATGATTCAAAATCTCATGTTCAAAAATATAAATAACCGATACAAAAAAAAGGAAAATCGAGCTTCCAGCAAAACTGCGCTAGGCGGAACACCTGGAGTCACCATTGTAACGAATAATTGGCTGGCTGAAACCACGCTTTTCTCAAAACATAATATTTGGTTTGATGAATCGATGAGACATACAGGTGGAACTGATTCTAAATTTTATGCCGATGTCATTGAAAAAAATATACCCACTGCTTGGGTAACCGATGCCTATGTATATGAAACAATTTCAGAAGACCGGTTATCATTTTTATATCAGTACGAACGAGCAAGAGATCAATCGAATACAAATTTCAGACGAAAAAACAAAGGAAATGTTCGTTTGAATCTAATGGTTTTGGCCAGTATTTTAATGAAATCATTAGCAGTGGCTATTTTAATAATCACATTGCCCATTTCATTAGGCCTTACACTTATGACAACTGCACGTTCACTAGGTTGGATAGCAGGCCGAATAGGAGCCATAATGGGATCAGAGTCTAGTCTTTATTCGAAAACAACCGGCAACTAATGAATTCATTATTAGAAAAATTAAATGTTTTCGGACGCTCTGCAAAGCAAAGAAGAAAATTACGGAAGGCTTTGAAAGCAGAATATCATTCAACGATTGCAGGGTTAAACGCATTACAATCACAATTCTCAAGAAACCAG
>JACETS010000109.1 GCA_013911195.1 Verrucomicrobiales bacterium
ATTCTAATTAATAAGATATTTAAAGTTATTTAATATTTCAGTATTGGCAAATCATTTTTTATAAATTTATCAAAAATGAGTGGTGTTTTTTTATCATATTTGATAATTTTGGGGTTTTCTTGGTAGAAATTTGATAAAGTTTTTAAAATTAATGAAGATAATTATTTTAGAAAACCCGATAAGCAAAAAGAATCAAATATCAAGATTGGCGAAATAAAGTACTAATTTAACCTTAGCTTTCGAACGAGGCACCCAATTACCAATCAATCGGGTCAAGTTTATAAAAGCTCTTAAGCTCATTATAAATGGCGGGATAGCGCCTAAGTAGAGCCTTTGGTTTTTCAAAGAAAGTCTCCGTAGCTACAGCAAAAAACTCAGCCGGATTAGTAGCTCCATACTCATCAATGACAAGTTTTCTCCCTTTTTTGAATCGCTTTGCATGTTGAATGTAGGCTTCTTGAAAATTTTTACTCCAATCCTTATGCGCCTCATCAAAACCCTTTAACGGGGCCCCATCTGCAGCGCCATCCCATTGATCTAGCTGGTGAGCAAATTCATGAATGACTAAATTTTGCCCATCATTAGTTATTGCAGGTCCTCTCAACGTATGTTTCCAAGATAACACTATAGTGCCCTGTTCCCAAGATTCCCCTAGCCGCGAACCTCCACTTGCTACCGTTCCATCTTTATTCTGTTTTTGCTCAGCATTATACATATCAGGATAAACTAGAATAGTTGTTAGCTTATCATAAAAACCACATCGACCATTAACCAAAAGAAGACAGGCTTGTCCTGCAATTGTAACGCACATTTCTTCGGTTAATTCTTCCAGCTCCCCACATGCCTCAAAGGTTTTCTCATCCATAAAAACATTAATGTATCCATGTAAGGTTTTTTTTACGCCATCAGGCAATTTTTTATATAATGGAAAATTCTTATTTAAGATATTATGCCATTCTTGTGGAAAAACTGAGGCAATCAAACTCTGCCTACGCTTTTTGATTTGTTTTGACTGAGCCAATAAAAATACCACTACAAATGTTGCCAGTATTAGTATTAAAATAATAATTATGTATATATTTGTCACCTATCACTATTATAAACGATTAGAACAATTACTCACAGAAAAAACAGAGACAACTCAACTAATCTATCACTTATTATATGTATAATTTTGTATTTTTATTTTCTTTCGTATTTTTTCTTACTCTCCAATGGCAAGGTTACGGACAAAATTCTCATAATGCCAAAAAAACAGTTAAAGTCTTTATTCTTGCTGGCCAATCAAACATGGAAGGTCATGGGCTCATTAAAGGAAGGCCAGATCAAAAAGGAACCCTTGAAAAACTTATAAAAAATCCAAAGGCTTCAAAAGATTTAAAAAAATTAGCCAATGCGAATGGAGAATGGAAAACCAGAGATGACGTATGGATTAGCTGGCTTAATAAAAACGGAAAACTTACTGTAGGTGGATATGCTGGGAGAGGCTCAATAGGCCCTGAGCTTGGCTTCGGATGGGTAATTGGTGATTACTTGGAGGAACCAGTAATTCTGTTGAAATTTGGTCCCGGCGGAACCAGTCTAGCCGGCCCTTGGAGACCACCAAGTTCTGGCCCTAAGGACGGTGAAGCTAGAGGTGACAAAATAGGAAGTCAGTATGATCACCTAATAAATAAAACGAAAAATATCTTGTCTAATTTGGAGAAGTATTTTCCAAAATTAACAGGCAGTAAGTTAGAACTAGCGGGATTTGGTTGGCACCAAGGATGGAATGATGGTTGTAATATGAAAGATTCAAAAGAGTATAAACAAAATCTTATCAATTTCATAAAAGATGTCAGAAGAGATTTAGATGTCGATGACCTTCCCTTTGTCATAGCCGGAAGTGGGTTCGGCGGTTGGGAGCAATCCATTGATAGGCGACTCATGATCATAAACTCACAGAAATCGGTAACAGAAATTCCTGAGCTAAAAGGGTCAACTCGTTACGTGGAAACTAGAGACTTTTTTCGTGATGGTTCCGTATCACCAAGACCAATTCGTTATCACTGGTGCTGTAATGCAGAAACATATTGGTTGATAGGAGAAAGCATGGGGAAATCGATGGTTGGAATTTTGAAGAACAAATAATCCTAAGAAAATTATATCCTCTAATATCAAAAGAGATAATAATGCTAAAATTCGACCTCAACGACAAAGGGTTTAATCTTAACAACGCTTATAGTTGTTGCCTCCTATCAGATGCGGCCTATTTACCTAAAGAACTCATCGGGCACAAATTAATCGAAGAATGGGAAATGACTTCAGTTTCCCCTTTTGCAAATAATAATGCTAGGGGCTTCGTTGCTTCATCCGAGGAAATAACTGTAGTCGCTTTTACAGGAAGTGAATTTGATATTGAGCTTTGGCAGGAAAATATTGACGCTCAATTCTCACCAGGTCCCTTCCAATCCGAGGATCGGGTTCATCGAGGTTTCAATCTTGGAATATCCGATATTCGCGATGAATTAATATCTAAAATTGAAAAAATTGGAAATAAAAACTCTAAACTAATTATTACTGGTCATAGCCTTGGCGGAGCCATTGCCAATATTTTTGCGGCTCACATGTTTCATAACGAAATCAAACCCCATGCCGTTTATACCTTTGGCTCACCTCGAGTAGGATGTAAAAAATTTCGCCAATTATATGATTATATATCCAAGGGAAGAAGTTTTCGCATTGTAAATCGACATGACATAGTTCCAAGAACTCCTCCCAGAATTTCCAGATTCCACCATGTTGGTGAGTTACATTATATAGATCCTTCTGGCAAAATGCATAAAGGAATAAGTGCTTGGAATCGTCTCTTACTATATCTAGACCCTACAGGTAAAACACCTAAAGCTCATATTAAGGAAATTATTAAGAGACTTCCAAATGCAATCGAAGACCATTTGCTAAAGAATTATTTAATGAA
This sequence comes from Verrucomicrobiales bacterium, assembly GCA_013911195.1. Classification (GTDB taxonomy): domain Bacteria; phylum Verrucomicrobiota; class Verrucomicrobiia; order Verrucomicrobiales; family DEV007; genus EC70. The sequence continues at coordinate 2,960 of JACETS010000109.1, forward strand.
ATTTGAATCTCTTATAGAGAATAAATAATTACTTTCTCAGTCCCTCAAAAATACAGGCTCATTTTCAGTTGAAGATTCTGAACAGTAATAATAACCATCGGTTTCAAATTCCAACAACTTGGACCGTGTCTTGATTTTATTACGGATAATAAAATCGGCCATCATACCTCTGGCCTTCTTAGCATAAAAACTGATAAATTTATATTTACCATTTTTGTAATCTTTAAATGTAGGAGTTATGACCTCTACGCCAATTTTGTTAAGATCAACTGCATTGGCATATTCATTGGAAGCAAGATTTACCAATGCCTTGCTTTTGGTTTCCTCGATAGCCTTACTCAAAGCTGATGTTAATTTACTACCCCAAAATTCATAGAGGTTCCCTCCTCTTTTATTTTTAAAGTTTGTGCCCATCTCTAAACGATAAGCTTGTATCAAATCAAGAGGCCTCAACATACCATAAAGCCCACTTAAAATACGTAATCTTTTCTGAGCAAAATCAAAATCGCTAGACTTCCAATCATTTAAATTAAAGCCGGTGTAGACATCGCCTTTAAAGGCCAATAAAGCTTGCCTAGAATTTTCAATATTAAATGGCGTAGACCAAGCACGATACCTATCAAAATTTAACTTAGAGAGTTTTTCACTTATACTCATTAATTCCCCTAACTCTTTTTGAGTAATTTTCTTTAATCCATTAACCAAAGCCTTAGACTCAGAAATGAATTCGGGATTCGAATGCTTATTTGTTAAGCATTCACCGTTGAAATCCAGTGTTTTTGCAGGAGAAAGTGTTATTACCATACTATGTGATTATCTATGATTATTATTTACGCTAATTCTCTTAATTAGATTTATTAAAATCAATTCAATCTACCTTAAACTACAATTAATTATTAAAAAACAATCAATGTTTATCACCCAATGATTTGGGTAGTCAAAGTAAGTTCTAACTTATTCCGACGGCATGATGACAAAACTATTGTATGTCTCGTTGACAACACAAACTTAAAATTTAAAGTCACGCTTAAATGGGTAAAGAAAATAAAAAACAGGAATTTCAAGCCGAAGTGCAACAGCTTCTGGATATAGTTATTAATTCGCTATATACCGATAAAGAAATCTTCATTAGAGAACTTGTCTCAAATGCTGCCGATGCCCTCGAGAAATTGAAGTATACAGAGCTAACAGGAAACAAAATCGGTGATGCCGAATTAGAGCTTGAGATCAAAATCACCACTGATGAGGAAAATAAAACCATAACTATTTCAGACCATGGTATAGGAATGGAAGAAAGTGAACTCGTCGAAAATTTAGGCACAATTGCACATTCAGGTTCAAAGAACTTTATCAAATCAATTTCTGACACCTCTGAAAAAGAGACTAACCTCATAGGCCAATTTGGAGTCGGATTTTATAGTGCCTTTATGGTAAGTGATAAAGTAAACGTCCAAACAAAATCATGGAAAGAAGGTTCAGCCACTCTTTCATGGGTGAGTGATGGTAAAACAGGTTATGAAATAGCTGAGGCAGAGGATCAAAAAAGAGGCACCAGCATTACGATAGCTCTTCGAGATGAGCACGAAGAGTTTTCAAAAGACGAAAGAGTAAAAGAAGTGCTTCAAAGTTATTCTAGCTTTGTCCCCTTCCCCATAATTCTCAATGGTGAAAGAGTAAACAACATCGAGGCATTATGGATGAAATCTAAATCTGATATCTCAGAGGAAGATTATACCGAATTTTATAAGTTTGCCGCTAAGGCTTTTGACGAACCTCGATACCGCCTGCACTTCAACGCCGATGCTCCTTTGATGATTAATTCTTTGGTATTTGTTCCGAAAGAAAATCCAGAAAAATTTGGATTTGGCCAAATAGACCCTGGAGTGGCACTTTATTGTAATAAAGTCCTGATCGACGGGCAGCCTAAAGGGTTATTGCCAGATTGGCTGAGATTTTTAAAGGGCGTTATAGATAGTGAAGATTTACCTCTGAATATTTCCAGAGAAACGATGCAGGATAGTGCGCTTATCCGAAAACTTAATCGATTAATCACTAAAAGATTCATCAAATTATTAGAGAATGAAGCAAAATCGAATGAGGAAGGTTATAATGACTTTTATGAGCAGTACCGTCATTTCATAAAAGAGGGTGTAATCACTGACAATGATCATCGAGAGGAACTCTCAAAACTTCTTCGCTTTGAATCCTCAATGACTGAGAATGGAACGATGACTAGCCTAGACGATTATTTAAGTCGAATGAAGGAGTCTCAAGATAAAATTTATTATCAAGTTTCATCAGACAGAGAAAGCATTGAAGCTGCTCCATATCTGGAGGCATTCAAGGCAAGAAGCCTTGAGGTTTTATTTCTTTGTGAACCTATCGATGAATATCTAGTGGGCAATCTAACTACTTATCAGGAAAAGGAACTCGTTTCTATAGACAAATCTGGACTCGAACTTGAGAAAATCGACAATGATGGCGAGGGGTTGGATGAAAAATCCATGAATTCACTCTGTGAATGGATGAAGGAAACTCTTGGGGAAAAAGTCACTGAAATAAAATCTAGCGACCGGTTGATCAATAGTCCTGCAGCTGCACTGATCCCTGGTGGAGCAATGAGCCCACAAATGAAACAAATGATGAAACAGATGAATCCTGATTTTTCTGATTCACAAAACGTCGAAATCGAACTCAACCCCAATCACGACCTGATTAAAAAACTTAATTCTGCTAGAGAAGATCAACCTGATCTTGCAAAAATGATTGCTGAACAACTCTCTGATAACGCATTACTTTCTGCCGGGTTATTAGATGAGAGCAAAGGCATGGTTGAAAGAGTCTATGATATCATGCTTAGGTCTCTGGATTAAAACATAAATAGAGCCCGCCCCAAGTACTCATACCTGGTAAAACAAAATATACTTTCTAATTACTTAAAGCCCCACAGGAGAGACTGCGGTTGGAGGCGGTGGACTCTTGTGACTTATTTTCTGCAGTTTTCTGTGATCCCTATCAGAAACCTCCTTAAGTTTATCAAGATCTTCTCTCTCAATTTCTAATTTAATTTCGAGAGCATTGATTCTTTCCTCTAAACTTTGTACCTTATTTTCTATACCATTCTTGGTTTTTTCCTCAGACATTTCATTTTCCCTTCCTTGCTTCAATTATCCCCAAACCAAGAAGCAGTGAAGCATTGTTACTTCCTGATCACGAATCACTTGCGATCCGATATAATTATAATAATACCAATTAGTTGAAGCTACCAGAAAAAATTGATTAAAATGAAATTCATATTTACTATTTTTTAATTAACTTTAAATAATTGCTGTTAAATTCTCCGAAATTTAGAAACTGATGCCAAAATTTGTTCGAAATATAATCCTTCCTCTACTCGTCATTTGTGGTTTTTCTAGTTGCGCAAAATATCAAAAACAATGGGACGAAGCTGTGCTTAATGCAGACGTACCCCATTCGAATATAACAGGAGCATGGACAGGATCTTGGAAAAGTGCACCATCTGGCCATACCGGCAAGCTCAAGTGCATTATCAAGGAAAGTAAGAATGGCCAATATGAATTCTACTATTGGGCAACTTGGGCTAGGGTAATCAGCGGAGGTTTTAGAATTTCTTGTAGTGTTGATAAGAAAAATATGAACTGGACTTTTACAGGAGAAAAGGACTTGGGAAGTCTAGGTGGAAACTTTAATCATCAAGGTAAAGGAACCATTAACAAGATTGAAGCCACTTACCAATCCGACCGAGGCGATCATGGCACCTTTTCATTAACTCGGCCCTAGCAATTATTTCTTATTCCATAGCTCCAAAATGAGAGAGCTTTGATATTTCTTCTATAGTCGTATTACCTAAAACAACTTGCTTCATTCCCTCTTGATAAAGAGAGAGAACACCTTGTTTAGCAGCTTCCTTCCTCATTTCACTCATTGAAGTTCCAGAAGATATCATTTCTGATATCAATTGATTAATTGGACACATCTCCATTATGGCTACCCTACCTAGGAACCCACTTCCCCCACACTCCTCACAACCCTCTGCCTCATATATAGGTTCATTGATTTGATCTGATATAACTCCATTTTTATAAAAGAGATCCTGCATTTCGTTACTCACTGGCACTTCCCTCTTGCAGTATGAGCATAATTTTTTAACAAGTCTTTGTGCCTGACTCATGGCAAGCGCATCACCAAGAAGATACGGTTCTACCCCCATAGATATTAATCTTGAAACTGCTCTCAAAGAATCATTCGCATGCAAAGTGGTTAAGACAAGATGACCTGTTAGAGCTGCATTTATGGCAGCCGTGGCAGTTTCCTCATCTCTAGATTCCCCAACTAAGATGACATCCGGATCTGCTCGCAACAAAGAACGTAGCCCAGTCGCAAAATCTATTCCATGAAACTCATCCGTCTGCGTTTGATTGATTCCTTCAATTTCATATTCTATTGGATCCTCAATTGTGTGGATATTGATGTCATCTTGATTAATAGAATTAATAAACGCATAAAGTGTCGTCGTTTTTCCTGATCCGGTAGGCCCTGTAACAAGAACTAACCCTTGATCTCGAGTCATGGTAGAATTGACAATCCCCGACTGCCTCTCTGACAAATGAAGTTCACTCAGCTCTTTAATTCCATCCTGCTTATCCAAAAACCTCATTGTGAGTTTTTGATTTTCTTTCCTGCAAGGCATTGCTGATACCCTGACATCAATCCTTTTACGCCCTATCTTCATACCAAATCTGGCATCTTGAAGATTTTGATGTTGGTGGCCCATATTAGAAAAATTTTTAAAGAGCGCAATAAATCTCGGCAACTGCTCCTCAGAGCAGGAATGAATCGTTTTTAGGCTCCCATCAATTCGTGCTCTAAAACGGGCAGTGTTATAATACTTCTCAACATGCAAATCAGAACCTCGACCTGAAACCGCTCTAAATAAAACCCACTTAATCACCTCTTCGGGTGATGTATTTGGATTAAGCGGATTAACTTCTGCTATTTCCACAGGATCAATATCTAATAAATTTTGATCCTCAGAATAATGAAGCTCACACGCCTCAACAATATCGTTAGACTTAAACGTAGTTCCCCTACTCTTCGCGATTGCTGAACGGATAGAGTCTGCATCAGCTAGCACTGGTACAATTTCCCTAGCCTCGTGCCCCTCTGACAACCATTCATCCTCAAACTCATAAGTCTTAGGATTATCACACAATAGATAGATAAATCTTTGTCCAAAATATAACGGATACACCCCGTGCTTCTCTAACAACTGTTCTGAAAACGCTTTTTGAATAGGGACTTCTTCAGGATTGAAACAAAGCTTATTCTTTAAAAATTTATAGAAGGCAACGGCATAATGGCGAGGCAGTCCTTTATAATGCTCAGGACAATGAATATCTGTTCCCTCATTATCAATTATTAATTTATGCCACTTTTGTTTTTCATTTGGAGCCAACGGATAATTATCAACAAACCATTTAATTATCGAGACGGGGTCCTCCTCTCTCGAGGGTAAAGAAAAATTATCTAAGGGGCTGATGGCCGACAGCGGCTTAAAATCAAATCGAGACTGTAAATCCTCTAAAAGTACCATGTACTTTTCTGAACTGATTACCACCTTCACACACAACAAATCAGGAATTCCCCATGTGTCCTCAGTATCAGGATCATAATGAGC
>JACETS010000011.1 GCA_013911195.1 Verrucomicrobiales bacterium
CGGTTTCTCCTTTACCCTTCGGCCTTCCGCAATCAATGCATATTTTAAGAAACTCAATCAAATATGGTGGGGAGTTTTTGTCCCACAAAATATGATTCTTTTCTGCATTTTCTGATTCACCATCAGGAATCTTAGTGGCTAGAGATGTGAGCAATTGCCTAATTAAAAGCAGAACACAAATCCCAAGGAGAACAGCGAGCCAGATAAAAAGCGAATTAGGTTTTTTCCTTTCCACCTCTGCAACTTGATCAACAATTTCGACATCATCAATGTTTGCATCCCTAAAGAATTCAGGAGCAGGCAAATTTGAATTTCCAAGTTTTTTTTCGGAAGCTACGGCTGCACCACTACCTGGAGGGGTCGCCTCTAAGACAACCCAACCTACATTTTTAACAAACACTTCAGCCCATGAATGCGCATCCTTAGAACGATAGGTTATTATTTGATCCTTTTTGTAAGATACCCCGCCCGAATATCCATAGGCTGTTCTCGAAGGAAATCCCACTTCTCTTGCAAGGATTGCACCAGCAGAGGCAAAGTAATCACACCAGCCCGATTTCTCATCAAATAAAAAGTTCTCCATTGGAGGTATATTTTCAGAATTCTCTACCTTCGTACTGTATTTGTAATTCTCTCTCAAGTGAGCAAGAACCAAATTCAGTTTCTGGTGCGGTGTTTTAAAATCAAAACCAACTATTTCATTAATAAGAAGCCTAACCCTTCGACCCAAGTTTCCGCCAATACGAGTGGTATATTGTTTTGAATTATTGCCGGGAGTTAAACTTTCATTGCTCTGATCCCAAAGAATAGGATTTGAAATAGCCTGATATCGAATCGCTCCACGAAATTCTGTATCATAGTTATTTGACCCTGAATCCAGAACAGAATCGAGTTTGAATCCAATTGGGTTTTGAATCGAAGGAATACTTGGCCCAATTGAACTTGGCAGAAAAATCTCATGTAAAATTCCGGAACCCTGATCCAATATCACCCAATCATCCTTAAGACCGTCTGAATCATCATTTCGCCATACTCTAGTGTTACCACTAAGCTCCCAAGCGTCTCCAGTATATGTATCAAGGACTCGGCTTCTGACGTAATTTGGACGAGATATAAACCCCTCAAAATCCTCCTTCCCCGGAATCCTTAAGTACATAATTTCGTCCTCTGAAAGTGTTATACTCCCACTCTTTGGCAACTCTCTTCGATCACCAAAACCTTTGGAAATATCTGGAGACTTTTCTTGATCTGAAGGATCATCAGTCAGCCTATTTCTTATTCTTTCATTAATTTTGTCATACGAAGGCAAAATTTCCTTTACCGATTGCCCAACCTCAATAGCGCGTTCCCCCAACCAAGGTAATGGCCTGGCATAAAGCAATGAAATCAGAACTGATAAAGCACACATCACTGAAAAAATTCTAACCCAGCTCAATCTCGTTGAATTTTTCTTATCTACGGCCCTAAGTTTTTCTATTTTCCATTCAAAAGACCAAATCAAAATTCCAAGAGAGATGACCCCAGAAGCCACAATCACTGGGATGATACTATTTGAACTAATAAAGGATATGGACAAAACAGCAGCAGCTAAAGCCAAATAAAAAGCAAGAGAAGTAAGCAATGTTCTTTGCAAGTTTCCCTTAGAGGAAAAAAACTTACACAGTATAATACCGCTTAGAAAAAGGAAAAAAAGTAGAGCCCAATGTAACAAATTATCCATTACTTTTTCAGGCGACTCTCTTGATTAATTTGAGGTTAGGTGGAAGAGACTTTAGAGATTTATTATCAACACAATGAACCACTCTGGCAAGACTAGGGAGTTCACTTTCCCATAAACCCACATCTGTCTCGCTAATCAAAAATATCGGATGATTTCCTGGCATCGATTTTAGTAACTCTGAAATTTTATCAAGTTGAGATTCTGGTTCGTGTTTAGCAAAAGAAAGATATTCCAGATACTTTTCAACGTATGCAGGATTATTACATTCAATTTTCCGCCATCCTGTAAAAGGCCCACAAAGATCAAAAGGAATCCCCATATCCCTACACATCATCAAAAGTCCTGACATCAGACTCATTGAGTGCTCAAAGACTTCAGGCCAAATCAATTTACCGGTTGGACAGTAAGAGTGAAACACAATAGATAATTTTTCCATAACTGGAAAATCATAATCACGAACCAAGAGTTTTTGGTTTTTTGCATATTTAGACCAAAGAACCTGACTGATCTTATCCCCTTTTTGAAATTCTCTGATGCCGGCAATCTCTCCATCTCTACTACCTACTGTTGGAGAGGAGCAATCAGATTGACCGTGCCCTAATACGGCAGACTCCATTCGACGGGGCAGCATAGGTCTAGGATAAACAAGAATGGCCTCTTTATCTTTACGACGCTTGCTGACCTCAAATAATCCAAGTGGGAAGTCAGACATTATTCGATAACCCCTCCCAATTTCTAAACCTCTTTCAATGATTCTCGATTTAAAAACTTCGGTGATGCGTTGGCCAGCCGGTATATAATCAATGGCGACCCCTTTTTCGGCAAACGGAAGAAAATGATCATAAACGATAATATTTTTCCCTCCAAACCACCTCCGGTAATTGATGATTTCAATTTGGTAGTCAAAATTAACACCTGAAAAAACAGCCCTCGGCAATCTCCTAAGAAAGTGAATTTTACTTAAGTTAATTATTGAGAGGCGGTGACATAAAACAAGTAACAAAAGACCAAATATTCCAACCTGAACCACTACTTGTTCACCAATTAGTGAACCGAAAACCAACATAAGAATAGACATTCCCGCCAAACCTTTGCCGCGGGGAGTCATTTTTGGTTTCTCTTTTCTCTTCACTGACACTGAAATTACCTATAGATCATAACATTGGAATCCAAAATATGCCAAAAATCGTTATAATCTTATGCCGACTTTTGTGATATTAGTAACTGAGTCGACTCAACTCCACCAAATGATCAGTCAGATAAATTGCACTCTAAAAACATATTAATAAGCGGAGCCACTGGTCTAGTGGGCTCCTCATTAACATGTCATCTGGAGAACAGTGGCATGAAAGTGACCAAATTAACCAGAAACCCAAAATCTTCTGACGACATTTTCTGGGACCCGGACGCCATGTCCTTAGATATCTCATCACTCGAGGGAATAGATGCCGTCGTTCATTTGGCAGGTGAAAATATTTCAAATGGCCGTTGGACCAAAAAACAAAAGGCTAAAATTCTCGAGAGTCGCAAACAAGGAACTAAACTTCTGAGCGAGGCTATTGCACAATTGAAGAGCCCTCCAAAAGCGTTAATCAGTGCATCAGGCATTAATTACTATCACTTAAATAAAGACAAACCTTACAACGAATCCTCCTCTATCGGCGCTAGTTTCCTTTCAGAGGTTTGTAACGAATGGGAGTTGGCTACTCAATCTTCAGAGAATGCAGGTATAAGAGTTTGCCATCTTAGAATTGGTGTTGTGCTCTCAACTGAAGGAGGCGCACTCAAGAAAATGCTACTCCCAATGCGTTGTGGCTTAGGCGGGGTTATAGGATCAGGCAATCAGCACATGAGCTGGATTACCTTAGACGACCTAGTTAAGATAATCCATGCTGCAATCGTGGATGAAAATTGGCATGGTAAAATTAATGCCGTTGCAGAAAAACCTGTGACCAACAGGAAATTCACCAAACAGCTAGCTAAAACTTTAAAAAGGCCTGCCATATTCCCTTTACCAAGCTTTATAGCCAAACTTTTATTTGGTCAGATGGCTCAAGAGACTCTATTAGCTGATTTACCTGTCTATTCATCTCGCCTCAAAGAATTGGACTTCGAATTGTCTTATCCTGATCTAGCCGAGGCACTTACGCATCTAATTGAAAACGGCTAAAAAATAACGAATCGCTTTGACCTATTCTGTCCTGAACATTAAAATCAAATAGAAATAAAAAGCGGGAGTGCTGTCATTACAGCTGAGAATCGTTTATAACGATGCCCTTAGAACCTGAAACGGGTAATGCCGACGTAGGGAGTCTTTTTATAAGTTCATGACTTAGGGAAAGATTCAGGCCGTCAACTTACCTCACCCCATTAAAATTAAATAAAACAACTACCACGGATGATCGCTTCATCAGAATCTCTTAACGAGGAACCTCTTTTTCCAAACAGCCAAAGAATTTACTGCAGTGGCAATATCCACAAAGATATTGAGGTAGCGATGCGGGAAATCTCACTCTCTCCAAGTGAAAAACCCAACGGCATTGTCGAGAAAAACGAACCTATCAGAGTTTATGACACTTCTGGTCCATGGGGTGATCCAAATTTTAAAGGTGATGTTACTAAAGGTTTACCAGCACTTAGAAGAGACTGGATACTAGGCCGCGATGATATTGAAGAATACTCAGGTCGGGAAAGTAAACCAGAAGACAATGGGTACCTATCCAAGGAACACTCAAGAAAATATAATGAGAACAAAAATGCTAAGAACAGGTTAATGGAATACCCAGGTCTTAGACGTGACCCTCTAAGATCAACTGGCAAGTCACCGGTTACCCAACTTCAGTATGCAAGAGCTGGAATTATCACCAAGGAAATGGAGTACATTGCCATCAGGGAAAATCTCGGCAGAGAAAAAGCGTACCATGCAATTCAAAATGCTGACAAAGATCCCAGGAACGCACTTAACTTTGCTCACAAAGGACAATCATGGGGAGCTGAAACTCCCGAATTCATTACACCAGAATTCGTACGGGATGAAGTAGCCAAAGGGCGAGCAATAATTCCTCTTAACGTAAATCATCCTGAATGCGAACCAATGATCATAGGCCGCAATTTTCTTGTGAAAATTAATGCTAATATTGGAAACTCCGCAGTCAGCTCTTCCATCGAGGAGGAAGTTGAAAAATTACGTTGGGCAACAAAATGGGGAGCCGATACAGTTATGGATCTCTCAACAGGAAAAAATATCCATGCGACAAGAGAATGGATCATTAGAAACTCACCAGTCCCAATCGGAACCGTGCCAATCTATCAGGCACTCGAAAAAGTTAACGGCAAGGTAGAGGATCTTTGTTGGGAGGTATTTCGCGATACCCTAATTGAACAGGCCGAACAGGGAGTAGACTATTTCACCATTCATGCTGGTGTTCTCCTCAGGTATGTCCCAATGACGGCAACTAGGATGACTGGAATCGTTAGCCGAGGTGGTTCCATTATGGCCAAGTGGTGCTTGTCTCACCACAAGGAGAATTTTCTTTACACTCATTGGGATGACATCTGTGACATCATGGCGGCCTATGATGTTTCATTCTCTATTGGAGATGGATTAAGACCTGGATCAATTGCCGACGCAAATGATAACGCGCAATTCTCTGAACTCAAAACTCAGGGTGAGCTCACAGAGCGAGCTTGGAATAAAGGAGTACAAGTTATGAACGAAGGTCCCGGGCATGTACCAATGCACATGATTCAGGAAAACATGGAAAAGCAACTCGACTGGTGCCACGAAGCTCCATTCTACACACTTGGACCACTGACCACGGACATTGCACCGGCCTATGATCATATTACGAGTGGCATTGGAGCCGCAATGATTGGATGGTATGGATGCGCTATGCTCTGTTATGTAACTCCTAAAGAACATCTTGGCTTACCTAATAGAGACGATGTTAGAGAGGGAGTTATAACCTATAAGCTTGCCGCCCACGCTGCCGACCTTGCTAAAGGACACCCAGCTGCACAAGAGCGAGATAATGCTGTTTCAAAAGCACGGTTTGAATTTAGATGGGAAGATCAGTTTAATCTGAGTTTAGATCCAGACAAAGCCAGAGAATTTCATGATGAAACACTTCCTCAAGATGGCGCTAAAACGGCCCATTTTTGTAGCATGTGCGGACCAACTTTCTGCTCGATGAAAATCAGTGATGAGGTACGGGAGTATGCCGAGAAAAACGGACTTCAGACTGAAGAGGCCATCCTATCAGGCATGCAAGAAAAAGCCGATGAGTTCAAAGAATCAGGTTCCGAACTATACAGTTAGTAACCACTCATAACTTTTAAGGCGACAGTTCATCTAATATGACAGTATTAAGCGTGTTGTCTTGAGGGTTTCTATCACTTTGGTTTAGATTTTCATTAACCCTGACCTCAGTCGAAATTTTGGCACCAAGCTCTTGAGAAACGGAAGGTAAGCCAACCGAAGTTTCAACAACTGCAATTTCACCAGGTGGGACAAATGATATGTTGTATGTTTGCTCATTGTTACCAGATTCGATCTCCAAAGTAAGATTATGAAGAGCAGTGGTCCCCCTGTTCTCGACTACAATTTGAGCTCTATCCTGAGCATCACCGCTTGATTCATAATAATAGCTGGCAACAGCAGCATCAGTAATTCCTGAAACATTTCTTTCCATGACCCTACCCAGATTTAGAGTACCTGATCCATAAATAATGTCTGATCCAGGAGCACCAGCCTCATTACTATAATCTATGAGAAGATCATATGCTGAGGAAGCAGTCAATCCGGGGTTTTCAGACATAACCGCGGCCACGGCTCCGGAAACGAAGGGAGCACTGGCAGAGGTGCCGCTAAAACTAATCATCTCATCTTCAGGCCAAGCTGCCACAACCGCAAACCCTGGAGCACTCATTCCACCGTTTTCCAGATTCCTACCGGAGTTGGCAAAATCTACATGCTGCCCAACTGCATCATTAGCAGCTACAGCAACAACTCCATCGATTGCAGCAGGGTAACTAATTGAGCCAACTCCTTCATTTCCGGTAGCTGCCACAATAAGCGCCCCTTGAGAAATAGAATAATCTACTGCTCTCCTTACTAATCCACTGTCCCCTTTTGAACCTAAACTAACATTTATAATATCTGCACCTGCATCAGTGGCAGCCACGATCGCCTCAGCTAAAGTATAACTGTCAGTATAACCGTCATTATCAAGAACACGGAAACTAAGAAGCTCAGAAGCAGGAGCGATTCCCGGGTTCCTAGCATCTGCTCCTCCTATTATTGATGCCACAGCCGTACCATGCCCATTATCAGGATCTGTCGGCAATGAGTTTCCATTATTATCAGTAACAAAATCATATTCCTTAATTTGCTTACCGCTGAAAGTTTCATGCTCCTGAATCCCACTGTCTATCACTGCAATTTTAATCCCTTTTCCATAATCAGAATTATCATCATTAATCCCAATCACACTCAAAGAGTCTCTACCCACCGCAACAGCATTGTCACCTGCTCCGGGAGAATTGCCAATTCCCGGTTGCCCGGGCAAACTCACCAAAAAGTTTGTCTCCATATCATAGGATTCAGGATCCATAGCTGAAAGCTCGGAAAAAAGATCTCCAAAATTATCAAATCCTATCCTAACAGAATTAAACTTATCCGAATTGCCCAACAATTTTATTTTACGATCACCTAATCCATTTAAGAAATCTTGGTAGTCCTCTGAGGAATTAAAATTGATAATTACTTCATCCCGAAGCGCTGAATTCTCAGCAGCTAAAGCAGCCAACAAATTCTTGAGCGCACTGAAAGCATCTTTTGCAAATGGCATACTTTCATTAGATGTAACAAGATTTGGATCAATAGATTCGGGTAAATCAGTAAAATTTAAATCAACGTTTTTAAGTTTTCCTAGCCCTGATTTGTCTTTTGTACTTTTAGAGGCAAAATTAAAAACCCAGAAGAAAACCATTAAAAGAACCACAAATGATGCAGCAGCAATAGATACTATGGTTGATTTTTGATGCATGGGTTAAAGAGAAAACCTTTTAAGGAACTTTACATAAGCACCTGAAAGATGAGAATGAAATTATGTGATTGGTTTATTTTAATTTTTTTTTATAAAAATTGCTTACCTTCTATGACGTTTGATCTATCAAAAAAAGACTAATAAATTGTAAAAAATGGATCTTAAGAACCTCGAATTCGCTTCAATCGATTTTGAATCCACTGGACATAGAGAAGGGATTGGTGATGAACCCATTCAGATAGGAATAGCGGTAATGAAAGAATTTGAAATAGATAAGAACAGTTTTTTCAGGTCATACATAAAACCCTCGAATGATCTTCAAATAACGAGCCGATCTCAATCAGTTCATAGAATTAAAAACGAACAACTCGAGAAATCCCCTGTTTTGTATGAATTATGGCCAAAAATAAATGAATTATTAGGCAAAAGGGTTGTGGTAGCCCATGGAGCCGGAACAGAGAAACGCTTTTTAAGATCATTTCCAATGCATGGTTTCGATATTTGGATAGATACCCTTCAATTGGCTAAAAAGGTTCTTCCAGAGTCGACTGATTATTCATTGGGAGCATTAATTGAAGATATTAACGCTAATGAGGAAATCAAAGCCATATGCCCTGGATTGGATTGGCATGATGCCCTTTTTGATGCCGTTGCGAGCCTATTTTTACTAAAGAAATTACTGACAAAAGCGGAGGGAAGGCTTTCGTATCAAGATTTGCTAAAGTTATAAGTAAAAGACACTTAATTATAATAATTATAATATTTATATTATTTTAATTGTAATTATGGATTTTATAATCTAAAGTCCTCATAGGATTGATCCTGTTTAACACTAAAATCCTATGAAAATCACACATTTTAGAGTCTTATCGTCCATTATCAGTGAGGCGAGATTGCCGCTGCCTATTATTTTTCTAATCTTGATACTGGCAAACACCAGTCCATTGAAAGGCCAAAGCCGACTAGCTACCTCTCCACTCTATGAAAAGGCCGCACAACCTCTTCGCTCAGCTCCAATCAAAGAATATGAATTTGATAAAGCCTCGGTTCGAGATGTTCTAAGGTTTCTCGCAGATGATGCGGGCATTGATTTTGTAGCCATGCCTGAGGAAGGTAATGATGGAGCTAAACTAATAACATTTTCTCTGAAGAAGAGCCCCTTTTCGGCTCTAGAAACAATAGCCAAAATGAATGGTGTCACCCTTGTATATGAGGATGAGATTTGGCACATGCGCCCACTTAGCGATAAAAGCTTGATTGCTAGAACTTATAAGATTCGATTCAACACTGGAGAAGTTAATAATTCCTCTGGAAATTCAATTTCTAACAGTCAATCAACTAATTTTGGATCATCATACAATGGTTCAACAACTGGCTACAATTCCGGCTCGCGTTATTCTAATGGAAATCACAACGGCGGTTCATCAGGCATTGGTCAGATCGGTCTAAACGGAATGAATAACACATTTTCGACAACTGCTGAGGATCTAGTTCAAGCGGTGAAAGGTATAGTCGGAATTAGAACATCAGGAATCAACCACATTATAGCGCCTGGAGTAAATAGTGTGGGCAACTTTGGAAAATTGGATTCTCCCCAAAGTTCTTCAACAATTTCACCGGCTCAGCATTTTGGTAGAACCTCGTCAAATGAATCAAAGTCTAACGGCAGTCAAGTCATCTGGAACTCTGATAACAATTCTTTATTTGTCGTGGCTAACATACAGCAACACCAACTTGTAGAAAAGTACCTCGAGACCGTGGACAAACCTCAGCCTTTGATTGCAGTTGAAGTTAAGTTTTTTGAAACCACCAAAGACCCCAGAAAACAAATGGGTGTTGATTGGTCTGGAACAATGGATGGTGGCTATGGACTAAGTTTATCTGGCCTATCCTCTAATGTTGATCTCAACAAAATTCAGAATACAGATATGCCTATGACAGCTATTTTGAGTGGTCCCGACGTACAGGCTAAAGTACTTGCACTTGTAAAAGATAGAGAAACAACGACCGTAAGTTACCCAAGAGTTCTAACAAAGAATAATAGAGAGGTTGCAATTCAAAGTGTGGTTAACCAGCCAGTACTTTCTGCTCAATCGAGCACAACTCCAGGCGTCGGTGGAACGACCACCTCATCGGTTTCATATTTACCAATAGGAACGAGTATTAACGTTCTTCCAAAAAGACTTGAAGATGGCAGAATTTCACTTCAGGTGTTAATCACCGTTTCAAGCATTATCGGTTCTGAAATAATTGACGGAAACTCCTACCCTGTTGCCAGTTCTCGAGTCTTTACTGCACCTTTGGAAGTGGAGAGTGGATACACATTAGCAATAGGCGGACTTGATGAAGCAAGCGATTCAAGAGAGGGAGCAGGATTGCCGATATTAAGTAAAATACCTATCCTTAAGCACGGCTTTAAAAGTGACAACAAAACTCACAGCAGAAAAAATATGCTTATCTTTATTACCCCTACCCTACTTGATCCAAAGAGTGGTGGCATTTCAGAAACTCCCATCTCAGAAATACCAATGAGAGGAAATAGAGTTGTTCAAAAGATTCCATCTATTAAAGCCAATGGATCACTGGTAGGTGGAATTAATTCAATTAGCGGAGCCATGAAATGGATTGAAAAGGAGCATTTTATGATAAAGCAAATTGTAAGGGAAAAAAGAGGTTCTAAAAAACACAGCGATCGTCTTGATGCACTCAATAACAGCGTCATTATACTTCAAAAACAAATCGCGGAGCACTTACTCAGTAACCCAAATAACAAAAAAGAGATGGAACAAAAAAATTGGGCACTCGCTCAACTCTCTGAAAGCATTCTTAACACTCGAAAATCACTGAAAAAGAAAAATTTTCAGCTCTTCAGTAGACCACTGTCGAAAGCCTTTTAGTTATCATAAAGCAATCTCCTTGTGTGGTTGGAGGTCTCGAAACCACGGTATCGGGGCCTCCTTTCCACCAAAAGTAGGCAATTATTGCGCTTTTTTGTAAACTTGTTATTCTGAAACTTGCAGAAATTGCGGATTTCCGTTAAACAATTTAACATGGATACCTCAATTAAACTCGCCAAGCTCATTGGAGCAGGCCTATTAACCATCATTCTATCAAATTGCAGCACAGTGAAAGTTAGCAAAGCTCCTTTTGGCTCAACTAGTGACGGGACCTCCGTCGATCTATACACCCTTGAGAATTCAAACGGCATGAAAGCAACAATCACCAATTACGGTGGTATTGTTACTCAGCTTCATGTCCCTGATAAAGACGGTAATTTGGGTGACGTAGTACTAGGATACGATAAGCTATCAAGTTACATCAAAGCGAGCCCGTACTTTGGCTGCATCACTGGTCGATATGCAAATAGAATAGCCAAAGGACAATTTAAAATTGATGGCAAGACCTACCAGCTAGCTACTAATAATGGAGACAACCACCTTCATGGTGGAGATGTTGGATTTGATAAGCGTGTCTGGAAAGCTACAGAGGTAAGCGCATTAGGAAAGTCTGGCATTGCCTTGACTTACCAAAGTAAAGATGGAGAGGAAGGCTACCCTGGTGACCTTGATTGCACAGTCACTTACTGGCTAACTAATCAGAATGAGTTAGAAATCGAATATGAGGCTACCACCAATAAAGCCACTCCAATCAATCTTACTCATCATTCATATTTCAACTTAGCTGGTGAAGGCACTGGTGACATTCTTAATCATCAAGTTGAGCTTTTCGCTGACGGTTATGTACCTACTGATGCAGGTGGAATTCCATTAGGTAAGATCGCACCAGTAAAAGGAACACCATTTGATTTTCTTTCACCTCATACCATCGGAAAGCGAATTGAAGCAAAGCACCAACAGATTGAATTCGGAAAAGGTTATGATCACAACTGGGTCATCAACGATTCAGGAAAGCCATTAAATATCGCCGCTCGTGTCACTGAGCCTAAGAGTGGCAGAATTATGGAAGTTATTACAGACCAGCCCGGCATCCAATTCTATACAGGCAATTACTTGGACGGATCTAATATTGGTAAAGGAAATAAAGTATATAATTACAGGAATGCATTTTGCCTAGAAACACAAGTGCACCCAGACAGCCCAAATCAGGAGGGCTTTCCAAAGTCTATTCTTGCCCCAGGCGAAACATACAAACATGTTTGCATTTATCGCTTCAAAACGAAATAGCCCTAAAATTTCGAAACGAATTTAAGAAAAACGAAATCATTAGATCAAATTCTATTAGTTGTTCCCTGTTACAAGGAGGGCGCACGGCTTCCAAAATTTCTCAAAGAACTTTGCGAGGTCTTTGATCATTCTGATTGTCCCGTATCAATCATGACGGTTGATGACGGTTCAGGGCCGGAAGAGGCTGAAAAAATGAGATCACTGGTTAGTGATCTTCAAAATAGCTATGGTTTTTTATTAGACCCTCTTTTGGTTCAAAAAAATCAAGGAAAAGGTGGAGCCATATACAGTGGATGGGACACGGCAGAGTTAGATGATTTCAAGTGGGTTGCTTTTGTCGATGCCGATGGCGCTATCAGCTCTCAGGAAACACTAAGATTCTTAAGTTTGGCAACTCAAGACAATGCTGATAAGAGAAAATGTCTTTGGTCAATTAGGGTCAAAGGGCAAGGTAAAGACATCCAAAGAACTCCAATAAGAAACTTCCTAGGTAACGTATTTAGGATCATTGTGAAGTGCCTATTTAATATCCCAGTCAAAGACACTCAGTGCGGGTTAAAATGCATTCCTCTTAAAGCATACCATGAAATTCGCAACCGCCTGACCGAGAGGCGTTTTGTTTTTGATGTTGAATTGGCTTCTCTACTAATCAGAAATGAATATCAACTCGAGCAAATCGCGATAGATTGGCAGGAAAGTCCAGGCTCAACAGTAAAAATGAGTTCAGCATTCAGAATGGCGGCCTCTCTTCTGGTTATTCGACTTAGACTGTTTTTAGGCACCAAGAATTAAACCTTTAAAACAATCTTACTGCTTGAGAGTTTTCTCAATTATTAGCACAGCCATTGGCTCTGTTGCTTTATCTAATGCCTCATTCGCCTCTTTGAGAGTTCTGGAACAATCCTCTTTTAAAGCCCTCTTAACAGTCTCAAGTTTTAAATTAATATCATTAAGACTCTCGGGAGATAATTCATTACCAACTAATTCCAATCCATTAGTTACTGCTGGAACCAATTCATCACTCTTTAATTTTGCCTCTGCAAAAATACGTTGATTCATATCATCGAAGGCAAACTCAATTGATTCATTAACCATTTTTTCTACTCGCTCGTCTTCCACGTCGACTGCAGAACTATTAATGGATATAACTTTTTCATTACCAGTAATTGTATCCCTCGCAAGAACAGTCAAAATACCATCAGCATCCAAAGAAAACTCAACACCCACACGAGCTTCGCCTCTTGAAGAAGGATCAAATTCAATCTCAAATTCACCTAGCCTCCAATTATCTTTCGCCATCTCTCTCTCACCCTGCAAAACATTAATACTCATCCTTTGCTGATTAGCGACCGCATTGGTGAAAAGCTCCCCCCTCTTAACAGGGATCGTTGTGTTTCTCGGGATTATCACATTCATTAAACCACCAAATGTTTCTACACCCAGTGATAGAGGTGTAACATCGAGTAAAATTACTTCTCTTAAAGCACCCGAAAGAACACCTGCCTGTATAACCGCACCAATTGCCACAGATTCGTCTGGATTCTGAGATAAATCAGGCGGCTTTTCAAAAAAACATTCAACCGCTTCATGAACTTGCGGAATACGACTACTTCCACCAACTAGAATGATTGAATCTAGATCTTTTTTATCTAATCCTGAATCCATCAATGCTTTACGACAATGAATAATGGTTTTCTCAACAATCGGAGCAACTAATTGATTAAACAAATCCGATTCGAATAACATTTCAAAACTCTTTTTATCATCATAAAAAGGAATCTTTAATTCATATTCTTCACTAAAACTCAAAGCTTCTTTACAGCGCTTTCCCGCATTCAAAAAAACGGCTTTCACTTTACAGGAAGCCTCTTCAAGGTTTTTACCCTCGGCTTTTTGATAAATATAATCAGCGATGACCATGTCAATATCATCTCCTCCAAGCTTAGTATCACCACTTGTTGAAAGAACCTGAAAAACACCGTCACTCAGCTCAAGTATCGAAACATCAAAAGTTCCACCACCAAAGTCATAGACAGCAATTCTAGATTTATCATCCATCTTGTCCAAACCATAGGCAATTGCCGCTGCGGTCGGCTCGCTAATTATCCGCACCACCTCTAACCCAGCAATTTCTGCAGCCCGTTTAGTTGATATTCTTTGAGAATCGTTGAAATAAGCCGGGACCGTGATGACAGCTTTACTGAATTTCTCATCTGAAGCCTCTTCAGCAATCTTACGAAGGTGAATTAAAATATCTGCAGAAACCTGTTCTGGGGTTAACTCCTTGTCATCAAATTGAAATGTATCCTTAGATCCTATTTTTCGTTTTACTGATGCAAACGTGCTTTCAGGATAGATATTCATAACACGTCTAGCCGCCTCACCAACAATTGGCTCATCATTATTTGAATATGACACAACAGAAGGAGTCATACGTGATCCGTTTTTATCTGCAAAAAGAATAGGAAACCCTGAATCAACAACTCCAACTAAAGAGTTGGTAGTTCCAAGATCAATTCCTAAAATCTTTTCTGACATCCCTTAAATATTATCAAAGAATTGACTGCATTCGACTCATTATTTCTTTTTCCCATTTACCGAGAAAAGATAAATCCCTTGCACATAACTCCATTTTCTCCTTTGCAGTGTCACTATCAGTTTGGATCAAATGATCAATATCGGGAAAAGTTTTTAAAATTGCCGACTTGGCGCCTCTCACCTTTCCATTCATTTCAAATAATTGAGTCTGAAGATTTGCTATATCTTTTGCTATTAGCGCCTCCCCTACCGAAGTCAGGGTCTTCTCTTTCTTTTTGATTAGACCATCTGCAGAAATCGTTAATTCCCCTATTTCAGAAAACAATTCCATCACATTTGAGGACAATCGCCCATCCGTCCTAATGGAATCCTTAAAAAGTAATTCATAAAGATGCTCTACTCGAGATGACGGATTAAATAAAATTGAATGAGCTCTATTGATTCGTGAAAACACTACTTCATCTCCTCCAGCATCAGGGTGGTGACATTTTGATAGTTCCTGAAATTTTTCTCTGAGGTTATCAGAATTTAATTCCAAACAACGTTTTTGAGATAGTTCCTCGTAGCAATCCAATTCAACCATATATCGTTATGCGGAAAAACTTTCTCCACAGGAACAAGTCACTTCCGCATTGGGATTTGAAACTTTAAACCCCCCACTTTGAAGATCATCACTCCAATCAAGTTGTGACCCAGCCACAAAAAGCGCACTCTTGGGGTCAATCACTACCCTAACCTCATTTGAAGTAACCATGATATCTCTGTCGACTGGTCCATCAACCAGATCCATCTTATACTGAAGACCTGAACATCCCCCTCCCACAACAGCGACTCTGAGAGCACCAAAATCAGCCTTACCCTGTTTTTCCAATAGACCCAACAACCTATCCGAAGCATTAGGCAAAACCTCTATGAGGCTTTCATTACCAATTTTATAATTAATTTCAGGAGATGACATCTAGCATCATAAACTTAATATCGCGAGCCCAAGGAAGCAAAGTTTTTGGTGTAAAAGACTTCAAAGAATAAATAATTGCCTAATTATCTATTTACTTTCTTTTGGTAATCTTTCTTACTGCTGATCTCTTCGGAAAAATTGATGAACAAACCAGTTCATTCATTGCATTTGAATCAACCATTATGCCTGATTGACTCTCCATTATTTGATCAAATAACACTTTATCATCCTTCGTTATTGAGTCGAAAAAATTCTCTCCATAAATGATAGCTGCATGATTCAATTCATTTTCGGTGTTTTCAACTAACTCCACTATACCTTGATCATTATAAAGCCTGTGAAGTCTCAGTAAGGCCGTCAAACGATACAAGGAGTCAGCTCGGTTTTTAACTTCCTTATAACAATTAATTGATATTTGAGGATTCGATTCAAGAAAGTGGCCTGCTATTTTAATGAGGGACCTGTTTGAAAATTCATTAACCTCAAATCGATCAACAAGATTTTGATAATAGACTCTAATTTCTGATGAGTTTTTAGGGTTAAACTTTTCTAAAACTTCAAGACCCGCAAAAGCCCATAGTTCAATCACAGAATTCCTATCACTAGATTCAGAAATGAGATTTCTAAGCTTATTTATAACCTCTCTAGGAGTCTTTTCTTTTAATTGAAAGTTCACATATACATTTATTGCTTCATAACAAGAGTCGTAGAGATAAAAGTCTCTACAACCCAATAGGTTTTTTTCCAGATCTATTATTCCCTGATCAAGCTTATCCATTTGTTCCATAGAGCTCATAACATAAGCTGATGCATCAATTCTTTGAATTTGAGAAAGATTGTTTCCCTGAATCTGGTTGTAATAAAAAACTGAATCACTCCATCTGTATTGAAGACCAGCAACCTTTATTAAAAGACTCATTGCTTCATAGCTATAGATAGAGCCATCTTTATCTGCTAAGTTTTTGGCATTTAAAAATTCAGCCTCTGCTTCAGCGTATCGACTCAATCCAATAAATATTTTACCCTTTAATAAATGAATTCGAATTTTTAAATCTTTTTCTAAATTAAATGAATTAAGTTTGTTTAAATTTTCTATTGATTGCGATAAAGAATTGTATTCAAATTTTATAAGAGCAATTTGATAAACTGCTTCAGGGTAAAAATATGAATCTTTATACTTTTGCTTAAATTGTCTTAATTCATGGATTGCTGGCAACTTATAACCTAACTGAACAAGATTTAGTCCCCAATAAAAAGTTGCTACCTCATCAAGAGAGCTGATTCCTTCATTTGATTTATAGTTAAGTAAATATCGAGATGACTGGAGATAGTTTTTTTTATGATAAGATGCAATCCCTGCGTAATAAGAAGCTATAGAGTACAGCTCATTTTTTTGGTCGACATTAAGTAAAATTGCTTGAGAACGAGAGAGAACCTTATCGTATTCCTTAGAATCCATCATTTTCTGAAGAGTTATCAATTCTTCAGGATCATTTTGCTGAGTTACTGCATTTGCGAAGCAGTTAGCATTGGCCGCATAAAAAATAATGATGAAACAAGTAAAATGCCGTAAATATCTCGAAAAACTCCTCATTTCTTAATGTTTAAACTTATATAATTACCATAATTTCTATATTTTTCAAGCTTTATGTCCCTCACTTTGTAAAAAAAAGCCACCTCAGAAATAACCTGAGGTGGCTTTAGTTATAGCTTTAAAATTTAGGAGATCGATTAATCAGATTTTGCGAATTCTCAACTTTCTGAAGTAAATAAGACTTTTTGGATCATGACCCTGGATCCCGATAGTTCCCTCTCCAAGTCTTTTGGTTTTCTCTTTATGGCTATCAGGCTCGGTATACTCATTAGCCACTTTTCCGTTAATTGTAATGGTCACTTTTTTTCCAACTACTTTAATATTGTAAGTAAACCACTCGTCATCTGCATGCGGTGCTTTTTTAACATCTTTAAAACTATAAACACTCGCTGTCTTTCTCCAATCGGAATGAGTTGCATTAACCTGGGCCTCATATCCTACCACAGGCCATCCGTTTGCCTGATAAGCAGTGTGAAAAAAGATACCGGCATTCGCACCTTTGGCAGTTTTGACCTCACACTCAAATTCGAAGTCTTTAAACTTTGCATTGCCATCTTTGCCATAAAACATATGCGCGCGCGGACCAAAAACCTTGATAGTCCCATCAACAACAGAAAATGTTTTTGGATTTTCTGTATTCACTTTCCATCCGTCTAATGTTTTACCATCAAACATATTTACCCACTCTCCAGCATTCAATGTACAACTAAATAGTGATAATGTGATTATAAATAATATAGATTTCATTTTGTTTTTCATAAGAGGAATTAATTAATGATTAGGGTTTTGTGTTAAAATTTTATTTGGTTTAAGAATTAGATTTAAAAAATAATAGATGTTGCCATGGCAACTTATCATAGGATCGACTTAGTACGAACCCATTGCTAGACATTTCTTTTATGACTTGGGCTTTTGACATTTTGTGTTCTGGTTTAATTGGAACCTTTGGATCCTCTGACTTAAATTCAAGCAAACAAACTACACCATCTTCTTTAAGAGACTTTTTGATACTTGATAGCATTTGCTGAGGATGGGAAAATTCATGGTAAACATCTGCCATCAACACAAAATCAACGCTCTTTTCAGGCAAGTCTGCATCCCAAAAGCGATTTTCGATTAATTTGATGTTTTCCATACCTGCTTTTTTAGCTCTTTCTTCAAGCATAATTAGCATTTCAGGTTGTATGTCGACAGCATAAGCTTGACCCTTTTCACCAATAATCTTGGCCATCATTAAGGTATGATATCCATTGCCAGATCCAATATCTGCAACAGATATGCCTGGTTTGAGCTTTAATTCATTTATCATCTCAGAAGTTTTTTCTTCCTCTTCTCTGAGCTTCCTCATTAACCATGGAGCTCCTTGCCAGTGCATTGTCCGAGCAATTTCCCTTCCCTTGTATTCAAGAAGGGCAGGTGGACCTTGATCATCATATGCTTTCTTTTTACCTTCAACCGTCATCAATTCCCATTCAACAGATGAAACAATTTCACTAGAAGTTGGCCTCACCCTTTGTCTAAATCGATTCACAACTTTTCCCTTCCCGTCGATAAGAAATTTTTCGAAATTCCATTTCACGGAACCAAAAAAATCGGGGTTTGTCTTTTCGGATTGGAGAAATTGGTATAGTGGATGTGCATCCTCTCCTCTAAGCTTTACCTTAGAGGCTAATGTAAAACTCACGTTATAATTGGCTTTACAAAATTTCTCAATCTCGTTGTTTGATCCAGGCTCTTGACCTCCAAAATCATTACATGGGAACCCAATTATATTGAGCCCTTTTTCTTTATACTTCTCGTGAAGAAGTTGTAGCCCAGCATATTGTGGCGTATATCCACATTGACTCGCTACATTAACAATTAGTATGGGTTTTTCAGCAAAGTCAGCGAGCGTTTTCTTTTGCCCATTAATAGTCTCAAAGCCAATATCGTATATAGGCGATTTGGCAAAAGCACATGAGGTAAACAGAATCAGTAATATTATTTTTAATCGAACCATTCGTCTTCAGGGTCAAAGGCTGGAATTGGGATGTTAATTATTTTCATTTTTCCGACTGCACGATGTCGACAACCTGGTTTTATAAAAACCGCAGTCATCGGTTTTGCAGGAATTTTTTCACCATCTAATTCAATAAAACCCTCACCCTCAAGAACTAAGTATATTTCGTGCATTTCTTTGTGATAATGCGTTTCTGAATCCTTAGAAATTTCAACCATATGTAGACTCGCTACACCATTAAGATCACCAAAAGCTCTTCTAGCCATGCCGCAGGGACATGAAATTGGCTCCATTTCATCTAATTGAGCCACACTAAATCTTTGCGAGAGTTCCATAAAAGAAATGATATAATATTAATATAATAACTCACTAATCCAAGGGGATAAATGTAATATAACTCTAAAATTGTATAAGATTCATTAACTGAGGCACAAATTTAGTTGATCGCTGCGCTGCTTTCAGTGATCAGTTTCTTGATTCATTCAAAATGACTAATCAAAGATTACCAATTCGCCCAAGACGAAATCGTAAAAGTGATGCCATCAGGAGCCTTTGTAGGGAAACCAGACTCAGTCATGAATCACTAATTCTACCTTTATTCATCCATGATAAAGAAATTGATGAACCCATCGATTCGATGCCTGGGTGCATGAGATGGAGCCTTAAAGGAGTATTAAATGAAATTAAAGAATCAATGTCAGTGGGAATTCATTCCATTGTTTTATTCCCTGCTATTGAAGATAATCTAAAAACAACTGACGCGAAAGAGTGCTATAATGAGAATGGATTAGTACAAAGAGCTATTAAAACGATCAAGGATAGTTTCCCAGAATTATCCGTCATCACAGATGTAGCGCTAGATCCTTATAATAGTGATGGGCATGATGGATTGGTGAGCGGTGATGGAATAATTTTAAATGATGAAACTTTAGAAGTTCTCTGCAAACAAGCGGTATCTCATGCTCAAGCTGGAGCGGACATAATTGCCCCTAGTGATATGATGGACGGACGAGTCGGCGCAATTAGAGCTTCATTGGATAATGAACAATTTGAGAATGTCTCTATTATGAGTTATTCGGCCAAATTCGCTTCAGCGTATTATGGACCTTTCAGAGGAGCATTGAACTCAGCCCCTAAAGCAGGAGATAAAAAAACATATCAAATGGATCCAGCCAATGTTAAGGAAGCGGTAAGAGAAGTCATGCTCGACATCGATGAAGGTGCGGACATTGTAATGGTAAAACCCGCAGGCCCCTACCTTGATGTTGTATCAACTCTCAATGAATGCATTGAAGTGCCTATTGCTGCTTATCAGGTTAGCGGCGAATACCTAATGATAGAAAGCGCATGCTCAGCAGGATGGTTAGATAGACGTTCCGTCATCATGGAAAGTTTAACTGGCATTCATCGAGCCGGAGCCTCCGCTATTTTAACTTATTACGCCAAAGAGGCAGCCTCTTGGCTTACTCAATAATAAGTTCTTTTAATACTTAGATTAAGGAGTCGCTTTTATCTCGACTAGAGCTCGGTTTTGAGGATAATCCATCAATTAGATGCCAGAATTTCCTCACACGGACCCAATCTCCAATTTATATAAACTACTTAAAGAGAAATCATTCTTCACAGGTGATTTCACATTAGCTTCAGGTAAAAAAAGTAACTACTACATTGATTGCAGGCTGACGACACTTGACCCTGAAGGCGCTTGCTTAGTAGGAGCCGCTATAAGAAAAACTATTATCGGTAAATGTGAAGAACTAGGCACAAGCGTCCAAAGCATTGGAGGTTTAACTCTTGGAGCAGACCCAATAGCTCTGTCAGCATCCATGGCAAGCTATCAGGCGGAAGATAGTAAAATTTTAAAACCTTTTGTTGTCAGAAAAGCAGCCAAGGAACATGGAAAAGGTAAACAAATTGAAGGAGGCTTTCAAAAAGGCGATTCAGTAGTTGCACTGGATGATGTTATAACTACCGGTGGATCCACACTTAAAGCCATCGAGGCGATAGAAAATGAGGGTGGAAAAGTAGAATTTGTTCTTGTACTAGTAGACAGACAAGAAGGCGGAAAAGAGATAATAGAGGAAGCTGGATATAAAGTTTTTTCTCTTTTCACTAGAGATGCTCTTTTTGAGACAAACGAAAAAGAGACTTCACAGAATTGAAATTATCATTAAAAATAGATTTCTAAAAATACAATTCATTAACTCACCACAATAAAATGGACAGTCAAAATAAAGACAAAACACGAAGAAACTTCATAAAAACATCCACAGTAGCAGCTGCTGCAACCACAGCATTCCCCCGAAATGCAAAAGGATTTCAGGGCGGCAGTGAGGAAATCAAAGTTGGCCTAGTCGGCTGCGGAGGAAAAGGAACCAGCGACGTCAGACAAGTGCTTGGCGTGGGCGATAAGATTAAACTTTGGGCTATGGGTGATGCCCTTGATAGAAATGCAGAGGGTAAGTACAAAGCTTTATCAAATGCTGGTGGCACCAAAGAAAAAGTCGATTGTAAGGATCGTGTTTTTTCAGGCGTCGATGCTTATCAAAAAGTTATTGATTCAGGAGTGGACATTGTATTCCTTGTCACATCACCAGGTTTTAGACCAGTCCATTTTGACTATGCTGTCGAGCAAGGAAAACATGTATTTATGCAGAAGCCTTGTTCCGTAGATGGAAGAGGAAGTAGAATGCTCCTAGAGTCTAACAAAAAGGCTAAGGCTAAAGGCCTTAAAGTTGGAGTAGGTTTTCAGAGAAGACATGATGCAAGATACATTGAAACCATCAAACGTATACAGGACGGTGCTATTGGCGATGTTGTCTCATTAAGATGTTACTGGGATGGACGCACCCCATGGGTTCGTCCACGCAGAGAGGGCCAATCTGAGATGGAGTATCAAATACAGAACTGGTATTACTTTAATTGGCTTTGCGGAGATCATATTGTCGAACAACACATTCATAACTTAGATGTTTGCAACTGGCTCATGGGTGACTACCCTCAAATTGCCCAAGGTAAAGGAGGATGTGAAGTACGTAACGGTCCTGACACCGGAGAAACCTTTGACCATCACCAAGTTGAATATGTTTATGGCTCAAAGTGGGACGGACCTTCTGTAAGAATGCACAGCTCATGCCGTCATATTCCAGGAGTATTCAATAGTGTTTCAGAACATGCTCATGGTTCTAAAGGATACGCAATCATCAATGGAGGCAGACTCTATGATAATGATGGTAAGGAAATATTCCGAGCACAAGGAGGCGGTAGTTCAGAAATGACTCACAAGAAGGCCTTCATCGATGCTATTCGAAATGATAAAGAGTTCAATGAATGTGATAATGGAGCTCTAAGTTCAATGACTGCGGTTTTCGGACGTATGGCAACATATTCTGGGCAACTTTTAAAAATAGATGACTGCTTGAACACTAAGGTAGACGTCTTCCCTTATGATGAAGAATTGGGTTGGGATTCAAATCCACCTGTTCTACCTGATAAAGATGGCAACTACCAGAGACCTGTTCCAGGGAAAACCAAGGTTATTTAGTTAATTCCATAATCTTTAATTTAACCAAGAGGGTGCACCTTATCTTTGGGGTGCGCCCTTTTTATTGCATTAATTGAACATGCTTGTCATACGTGTTAAACTCTTCTGAGAAATATGCACCAACCGCATAGATTAATCATTACCATCACCATTCCGCTTGTCGCTTTCATGATAAGTTTGAGCCAAGGTATTGAAAACACAAACCCTGAAGATCTAAACAAACTTTTTAGCGATCTGGGTAATGAAAGTTATGAAATAAGACAAAAGACTCAAAATCTTATAATTGATCAGGGCAAAAAAAACCGGGATCTCATTCTTGAGGAATCCTTCAAGTTCTATGTTAAATCAAACGACCCTGAAGTTAAATACAGACTTCGCTCCACAATGCTGGAAATTATTGGTAGCAATTTAAAGCCAGAGGGATTCATAGGAATCAGAATGGTAGATGCACCAATTAGAATAGTTGATAATGGTAAGATTGAAAACATTAGAGCCGTCAGAATACTTAGCGTTGTACCCAACACGGCAGCATCTAAAGCTGGACTTAAGCCTGGAGATCAAATTACTCGTTTGGATGGGAATAAGTTCCCTGACCAAGGACTGGCTTATATAGAGTTATCAAAATACATCAGAGCAAAAAGTTCTGGAGAACAAGTTAAGCTTCACGTTAGACGAGGTTTTGGCGTGAGTATGAAACAAATGGAAATTGATATTAAACTCGGTGAAAGACCTGAAGGGTTGGGTGCAGACAGAAAAATCGAGGCTTTTAATAAATGGTTTCAGGATAATTTAAACAAAGATTCTCAAAAACCTTCAGACAGCTCTACTCAACCCTAAATTTTTTTTTATATTTTTACTCTCCATTATTGATGAATAAGTCCACAAGCATATTTCTAGCAGTCTTATTTTTATTATTTGTTCAAATAACAAAAGGGCTCCCACAGGGATTTAATTATGAGGAGTCGAAAGTTCCTAATATATCATTGTCTAATCCGCTGGAGGGGGTTTCTGAAAAGAAACAATGGCCACAAAAACGGGCATCCCTAATGAAAATAGTTGAGAGTCAAATGTTTGGAAAGGCACCAAAATTTGATTGCAATACTTTGGAGGTTATTAACGATACTAAAGACAAGTTGATCCTTAATGACAAGGTGGTAATGAGTCAACCATTGCTATCCTTTGCAGGTTGCAAACTTAGACTCTTGATATTCCGTCCAAAAGACACTAGCGCACCTATCCCAGCTTTTGTTGGGTATAACTTTAACGGAAATCACACCGTCCACTCTGAGAGTTCAATTAAAATCACAGAAGAATGGGTCCCTCGTAAAAAAAATAATAAAGCCTCAGATAAAGATCGTGGATCCTCTAGTAGTCGTTGGGATGTCGAAGCGATTACTGAGCAAGGATACGCATTGATTACTGCATATTGTGGAGAAGTAGATCCTGATTTCCATGATAGTTTTAATAATGGTGTTCACTCTAATTACTCAAAACCAAAACCAAACGAATGGGGTACTATCTCGGCATGGGCATGGGGGTTAAGCAGAATAATGGATTTGCTTGAGAAAGATAACTCCATAGACGAATCAAAAGTCTCTGTAATCGGGCATTCTCGATTAGGCAAAACTTCACTTTGGGCGGGAGCAAGTGATCAAAGGTTTGC
Organism: Verrucomicrobiales bacterium; assembly: GCA_013911195.1. Lineage (GTDB taxonomy): Bacteria > Verrucomicrobiota > Verrucomicrobiia > Verrucomicrobiales > DEV007 > EC70. Next base: position 24,248 of record JACETS010000011.1, read on the forward strand.
GCTAGTAATCTCTAACAACTCCGGATGTGGTGGAGCTGCTCTTTCAAAGAGAAAGTTTGGTGAAACAGTAAAACGAATCAACACATCCTTTCCTCACTGGTTCTGTGATAATTTCAAAAAATATAATGATAAAGAAGAAACTCTACCTTTTGATCAACACGTTTTAATGAGTCTTATTGCTCCTCGCCCACTATATATAGCTAGTGCCAGTAAAGATCTTTGGGCGGATCCTATGGGAGAGTTTCTATCGGCCAGATATGCAGATCCAGTCTACAGAATGCTCACAGGTAAAGGATTACCTCAAAAAAAGATGCCAAAAGTGGACAACCCCATTCACGGTCTAATTGGATATCACTTGAGAGAAGGCAAGCACGATGTAACCTCTTACGATTGGAAAAATTATTTATTATTCGCCAACAAGCACCTTAAGTAACAAATCAACAATAAATACTCATGTTCAAATCTCCATTAGGTATACTCACTATATTTATTTTGGGACTAACACTCTTGGTTGGCGTTAATGCAAATAAGAGAAGCAAAGAATCAAACATTCGATTTGATCCAGTCATCCGAAAAATTGAAGGTTGGACCATCCATATTGATCCAGCACTTTTAGAAGGTAAACATGCCAGTGAGGGAGAGCACGCTCTAAAAATGCTAGGCAACCACCTACAAAGAATTTCGATCCTTGTTCAAGGTGAAGCTCTCAAAAAACTCAAAACCTGTCAAATTTGGATCGAGCATAGCCACCCCTCTTTACACGCGATGCAGTATCATCCTAGCGTAGGATGGCTCAAGTCAAATGGACATGACCCTCGGTTAAATAAAATGGTTCATATACCTCAAGCAAAAGCACTCATTTCTCGTGGCCAGCTCTTAAAACATCCAGCCGTCATCCTCCATGAATTAGCACACTCTTATCATGATCAATTTCTAAGCTTCGATCATCCTGACATTATTAATGCATATAACAAAGCAATGAAAAAGGGGTCCTATGATCAAGTAATGCTTTACACTGGCCAAAGCGTAAGACATTACGCGACGACAAATCATAAAGAATATTTTGCTGAGGGAACCGAATCATATTTCTATAGGAATGATTTTTATCCCTTTGTTAGAGCAGAATTACAAAAACATGACCCTTTTCTGCATGATGTATTAAAGGAGATTTGGGGCGATGCAAAAAAATAGCGATTTATTTTAATAAAACCGATTCAAGCAGCACATTTTAGATGTTTTCAGTCTAAAATAATTCCAAAATAATACTTTTTTGGGAATTATTTCTTAAGTTTTATTTAATCTCAAATCAGTTCATTCTTTAAAAAGCGCTAAATTTAACTGTTTTTTGCAATTATTTGTACTTTTAAGTTAAAATAAAAACTTGCAAAGATTAGCTGATATTTGATATATCTTAAATATTAACTTAAATTTGATTTTTTAACTATTGACATTAAAGCTATTTTGCGGTCTAAGAATAACCCATTTTTTTCGTCAGAAATATTCATTAAAAGACATAAATAAACGTCTAAGTAAATTCACCTACAAACGTTCTTAATTTTGAACAACTAACATTCACACGATGCGCCCAAGAAAATGAAACAAATTTCATAAATCTTCGGTTAATCAAAAAACTAATATTATACGGTACAACGTTAAACAAAAATTATGGCAAACCTAGAACTAGATGGAGGCATTAAGATTTACTTACGAGAAATTGGTAAAACTGCTTTGCTTACACCACAGGAAGAAATTCAATTGGCCGATCGTATTAAAAAGGGTGACAAAAAAGCTCGTGCTCACATGATCAAAGCCAACTTACGATTGGTTGTTAAAATTGCTCAAGACTATGCAAACTACGGGTTACCTCTTCTTGACCTTATTTCGGAAGGTAACATCGGCTTGATGAAGGCAGTCGAAAGATTCGATCCTAACAAAGGAGGTAAACTTTCAACTTATGCAGCATGGTGGATTAAACAATCTATTAAGAGAGCATTGGCTAATCAGTCAAAGACTATTCGTCTCCCAGTACATATGGTAGACAAAATCTCCAAAATGCGCCGTGTTGCTATGGTTCTAAGTGAGGAGCTTGGTAGAGATCCAACTGATGACGAGTTATCTGATGAAATCGGTATTGACCGAGGTAAATTAGCACAGCTAAAGGCAGCTTCGTTAAGGCCTGCGTCACTTGATGCGCCTATTAGTGAAGATGATAATACCGAATTTGGAGAAATTGTAGGAGACGCCAATGCACAAACTCCTTTTGAGTTGTTGAGCCACAAAAATATGCATGGCCAGCTAGACACTCTTCTAGAGGTTTTAGATCATAGAGAACGCAAAATTATAGATGCAAGATTTGGACTTGATGGTCAAAAACCAAAAACTCTTGAGGAGGTTGGCCAAGAGTTTGGTGTGACAAGGGAAAGAATTCGTCAACTTCAAAACATTGCACTCAAGAAATTGCGCCGTGCTCTTCAGAAAAAAGAAGACCCTGGTCCAAGACCTGCACAAGGCTTAGTGCCCAAGAGACGAGAACGTTTAATGCTAAGCTAGATTTAAATACTCTATTATAGAAACTTAATATTTTAAAACGGTGCCAACTTATTGGCACCGTTTTTGCGTTATAGGCGTTAAAGGGATTAATGAAGTATTAACAAGTTTGCAATTGCGAACAACTAAATGCTTTACCTAAAGCCCCGAAAGACAAAGTATTAATACTACCAATCGACGTTGTCTCAATTGTTAGTTCATTGGAGGCAACCTAATCAAATTTACGTGGGTTCCAAATCACTATATTTTATTTTAGCACTGGTTTTAACAACCAAGTTATTTGCAGATTTTAAAATATCAGAATTTTTAACAAGCAACGAGAATGGAGTAACTGATGAGGATTCAGATCACTCAGATTGGATAGAAGTAACCAACACTAAAAACGAAACCTTAAATATTGGCGGATGGCACTTAACAGACGATAAATCCAACACAAAAAAATGGGTTCTCCCCCCCCTAGATATTGCTCCCCAAGGAGTGATTATTGTTTTTGCTAGCGGCAAAAATAGAAATCAGGACGCTTCAGAATTACATACCAATTTCTCATTAGATTCAAATGGTGAATATCTCGCTCTAGTAAAACCAGATGGAGAAACTATAACTTCTGAGTATACCTTTCCGAAGCAAGAAACTGATGTTTCATACGGATATACGCTAAACCCGATCAATGAAATAATAGTTTCATCAAATACGCCAATGGAATGGCTTATCCCCACTTCACCCTTAGAGGAATGGATGTCCAATAGTTTTGACAGCACTCAATGGAATAAGGGAGCTTTTGGAGTTGGGTTCGATACATCTGAAGACTATGAACCATTTTTTGAAACTGATGTCAAAGATGCAATGAGAGGAATACAAACTAGTATTTATCTTAGAACGCAATTTGAAATTACGGATCCCAATTCAATTCTTAAAGTAGAATTGAATATGCAATATGAGGATGGTTTTGTTGCGTGGATTAACAATCAACTAACGGCTTCTAGAAACGCACCTGAGTCAATTGAATGGAATTCTAGAGCTACATCTAATCGTCCAGATTCACAAGCCGTACAGAAAGCAAACATCAACCTTGAGTTTGATTTGGGAAACTTCCAAGAAGGAACTAATACACTTGCAATTCAAGGTTTAAATAGAAGTTCAATAGGTTCAGACTTTCTTATTTCACCAGAGCTAACTATTACCAAAAGAGCTAATGAGGAAGAACTTAACATAGGTTACTTTCCGGAACCTACCCCTGGGCTAGTAAATAACGACAGTGTCTTAGGATTTGTTAAGGATACAAAGTTTTCAGTAAGGAGAGGATTTTATGAAGAGCCTTTCGAATTAGTCATATCAAGCTCAACTCCTGATTCAATTATAAAATACACTACCGATGGATCTACCCCAGGTGAGGATATTGGCATGATTTATACCAAGCCAATAAACATCGACAAATCTACAACAATAAGAGCCATCGCTTTGAAACAGGGATATCAACCGACGAACATCGATACTCAAACATATCTGTTCGTTAATGATGTAAAAGATCAAACACTAATGGATGATGATGTCATCAATGATATCAGGTATTCAGACATCATCGATGAAAGCCTAACTGGAAATATATCCGTCATGTCCATTACAGTAGATGATGATCAATTTTTCGGACCTTTTGGTATCCATTCAAATCCTGAACTTTCAGGTCGAGACGCAGAGGTTCCTATCTCTTTAGAGTATTTCTCTACTGAAAATATCAAAGAGCAATTCCAAATTGATGCTGGCCTAAGAATCCATGGAGGCAATGCCAGAGATCACCCTAAAAAACCTTTTCGTCTTTATTTTAGGGAGCTTTATGGCGAAAAAAGATTGCGATTCGACCTCTTTAAAAACAGTCCAGTAAGCTCATTTGATCAATTGATTCTGCGCTCAGGTGGACATGATTCATGGTCTCTTGCTGATGGTTTCGGAAGAAATGAAGTGTTAGATATTCCTCCACACGGAACCCTGATGAGAGATCAATTTTTGAGAAAGACTGAAACAGAAATGGATATGCTTTCGCCTAGAGGTAAATACATCCACCTCTACATCAACAATCGATATTGGGGTGTTTACAATCTTCATGAAAGACCTAATGCCGCCTTTTTTGAGTCCCACCTGGGAGGAGATGAAAGTGATTACGACGTAATTCATCACCCAACCTTCTTTGGAGAATCCTATACAATGGTCGATGGCGATCCGATTGCATGGGAAACGGCAAGAAACATTGTTAACAGAGGCATTGTGTCTGAAAATGACTACAACACCATAAGCAACCTTATTGATATAGATAATTTGATTGACCATTTTATCGTTAGAACATGGTCAGGGGATTATGATTGGCTGTCCCCTATTCAAAGAAACGGAGC
>JACETS010000110.1 GCA_013911195.1 Verrucomicrobiales bacterium
GGGGTGCTCATATGATCGAGCACCCATTGGCCTCAGATCTTCTTTATGATGTTGAGCGCACCAAGCTGTGAGTTTTCCATTTACTCTTATCTGACATTTAATGATGCATTGAACGCCAAGATCAAAACGTTCTTTGCAAATTCTACGATATTTTTCTGTGGCGAATTTATAATCGTTATCTTTATGAACCTCTCCTAGAAATGTCATAATGCCAATCATCGTTCCATCATTGAAAGTAATGTGTTCAGAATATCCCTTGGCATTAGGTCTTTGAGGCCAGCCGCCGTTTGGATATTGGCATTTTAATATACATTGTAAACCTTTGTTGAATGCTTTTTTGTAAGCATTATTTTTTGTTGCATTGTACGCTTTTGCTAAAAGTCTTAGTTCATTTAAGCTTGCAGAATTATCGAATGTTCCTTGGAGTTCTGATTTTAAACCATCATACTTATATTCTGTAGTGTTGATGTTTTTAGGCCAGATTCCATTTACATCCTGAAAAGAAAGTATGTTCGACAGTTTGTGTTTTGCCTCGGTAGATTGAAACCATTGAGCTGGTTTTGTAATTAAATTCTTAAGTGAATTGGCTGATAAAATATTTATTGATAGGCCAAACCAAGCAATTAAGAGTAAAGATTTCATTTATTCTTGGACAATTGAAATTGTGTGTAATTGTCTAGACTTACCATCATCAGAAAGAGCGGGTATCATAATTTGATTGTTATTCCTGTTCCATGTGGGTGAGGGATCTTGCCTGAGATCTCCAGATATCCATTTCCCAATTTCAAACCCTTTACTTCTAAGGTGAAATTTATTTTTTAAATTATAAATAACGTAAAAATTTTTCTTCTGTTTTTTATTTTTATATCCATTTACTAACCATTCGCCATTAGGTGATAATGCTATGTCTCCTTCGGGGTCAGGAAAAATTTCTGGAGTTCCGAGAGAGTCAACAATTATTTGTTTTTCCGTGTCATAAACGATTTGTAGCTTTCCGCTTCTTCCAATCATTTTTTTGTCATAACTCCATTCGGGGTGTCCACCTATATGTTGGTTAAGAAGCTTAAGGTTTGAACCATCAGAATTCATTACAAAGGGTTGATTGATTTTAGTTCCCTTTTTATTTCCACTCCATCCAGCTCTCGCAAAGAAGAAAATTCTATCGTCTTCGCGATTCCATAAGGTGTGATTAATGAACAATGATGGTATTTTTTTAGGGTCATGTTTTTTTGATAGCTTTGACGCTAGTGTTTTAAAGGATACTAGTAAATTTTTGTTTCCAGTGGAGACATCCACCTTGAAGATACCATCATTTGCAGGGTGCTTGGAATTTACTGTCCAATCGCGTGCTTCTTTATAACCAGTAACTGGTCTTAAACGTGCCATTCGGGCATAGTTTATTCCAAGAAAATTCCCTCCCTTTTGTGCGACTCCACCATTGCCAATTGGCGAATCCGTATATCGATACTCCTTTATTCTAATTCCATTTTCACCCTCACTTATATCGAAAAGAACACAAAATATTTCACCTGACTCTTTGTCACGATCATTAAAGAAGAATTGAGTGTCTGGAGATTTTGGATTCCAATAAAACATGGTGCCTTGTTGAGGGTTCCATGCACAGGTTTCATCTAGCTTTCTAATGGAGTAGTTCTGATGAGTATCAATTAAAATGATGTCCGCAGGATCATCGGGGCCAGGCATGCGGTCTTGAAATTTGGTTCTCAGCGCAAGTATATATCGCCCGTTGCCGTTCCAAGGAATATTCTGAACGTGACCAATATATCCGAAAAAATGATTAGCTGGTCCAGATGTAATTTTTTTGTATTCTAGTTTGAATTTTTTATTTGGGTTTGAACTAAGCGTTCCTGAAAATAACCCAATGATTCCAATAAATATTAATATGGCTAATAAAGATTTCGGCATAGTACTATATAACAAATGATTCTATTTCCTCTTTAGTGGGTATAGCTCCTTGAGCGCCAGGTTTTGTAACGGAGATTGATGCAGCTATACCTGCATACCGGATAGAATCACTTATCGATTTCTTATTCGATAATGCAGTTGCAAAAGTTCCCGCAAAAGTATCGCCAGCGCCTACAGTATCAATGGCCTTAACTTTTGGAGGTTGGAACTGTTTTATTGGCCCTGAAGAGTTTTTGAAAATTATAGGGCCGTCTCCTTGAGTTATTATGACAGAGTCGAGTTCAAATTTATCAAATATATCTATACTTTTTAGAGGATCCTTCTCCCCGCTTAATTGTTCAGCTTCTACCTTATTTAGTATTAAAATATTGCTTGGGAAATTGTTAACATCGAAGCAAGGCTCTAAAGGTGATGGATTCATTATAATTGTGAGCCCATATTTGTTTCCGATTTCGCAAGCGTATTGAACGGTTTCTTTTGGAACTTCTTGTTGAAGGAGCATTATCTTAGAGGCCTTGATTAGATTAATACTCTTTTCGATATGATTTCTCTTTAAATTTTGATTCGCTCCTGAATTTACTACAATTGAGTTTTCCCCTGAGTCTTCGACAGTAATAAAGGCTGATCCAGTTTCATGATTTTGACTGGTTATCAAAAAGCTTGAATCAATACCCATTTGTTCAAGGTGCCTTTTATAGCGATCGCCTTCTGAATCTGATCCAACACAACCAATAAGATTAACCTTCCCTCCAGCAACATGAGCGGCAAGGGCTTGATTAGCGCCTTTGCCTCCGTAAGAAATCAAAGATGATTTAGCAAAAGTGGTCTCACCACGCTCAGGTAATTTTTGAACGTAAATTGTGTTGTCGATAATTAGAGAACCGATGACAATAACTGACATCCTTTACAGATGCTTAAAAATCAGTTTTCGAGTTCTGATTCGTCAATACCGTATTTTTCAAAAAGCTCTTCCATGTTGTCACCAGCGACCTCTAAGGTACTTCCCAATTCCTGCATTTCTGCACCCCAACTTCGCATTACTTCACCAAAATCTTGTCCAAAATCAGGATCTGCTTGAGACTGCTCTAAAAACCATGCGCCTATGGCTTCTCGGCCTTCTGCCATGACTTCTGTAGGAATTGGGCTGGTTTCAATATGACTTACAATGTCCCGAAGGCCAGTAGACAAAGTTTCGAACTCATTTTTTAAATCCTCGGGTAATTCGCTAGGGTCCAAGGTTGCTGCTTTCGCAGATAATTCTCTCAAGACTTCGAATGCTAAACCAGGTGAATCTTGGCCTAGTTCCTCTAGTTCCTCTAGTTCAGACGCTAATTTGGCGACTCCACTTTCTTTCATTTGAGTCACAAAAGCTGTGACCGCGGGAGGAGTTGCTATTGGTTTTTCTTCATCAGGTTCTTCTGGTTCTTGAGGAATGGAGATTTCAGGTTGTTTGACCTCAGATGGCTTTGTGTTAGCAACTTTATTGTTTTCAGATGCTGTATCAGAAGAAGTGTTCTCAGATTTTTTTTCTTCTTCTTGAACAAGAACAGACTGTGTATTACTGGGGTTTAGAGGGGGATTTGTTGTATCCTCACTCTTTTTTTTGCAAGAAGTGAAAATAAATAAGCAGCAAGTTAAAATTGAGACGTTATATATAAAAAATTTCATATCCGAAGTTAATCCTTAATTAATCATTATTATTATTCATTACCCAATCTTTTATCAACATCATTGCGAAATAATTAAATCTGCCGCAAATACTTAATTATCAGTATTTTTAATAATCTCATAACACCTTTCTTTACAAAAATTCCTTATGCCTCGCCCGAATGATCATGATGATCAAAAACTCCTGCAAAGAATTGCAGAAGGTGATTCTGCGGCTTTACGTGAACTGCATGCCAAGACTGCTCGGCCACTTCACTCAATGGCGATGAAAATACTCACAAGTTCTGCAGAGGCTGAAGAAGTGATACAAGATGTGTTTGTGCTTGTCTGGAAAAATGCGCACAAGTTCAATTTTGAGAAGGCTAAAGTTTTTACGTGGATGGCAGTGATGATGAAAAATAGGTGTATTGATAGAATTCGTGCCAAAAAAAGGCGAATTCCTCTGTACGAGATTGATGATTACACTGAGTCATCAATCACTGAACCTGATTCCAAAAATGCAGTTGATATACTTAAACAAAAAGAAAAAGCTTCAATTGTACTCAAGGCGGTTCATCAACTGCCTGATCCCCAAAGAGAGGTTATAGAGCTTGTTTTTTATAAGGAAATGACTCACGTGCAGGTTGCTGAGCATCTTGATATTTCAATTGGCACCGCCAAATCAAGAATTAGATATGCCTATCAAAGGTTGAGGGAATCATTATCTAACAATGCAAATCTTGATAGAAATTAAAAAATAAAAAATAACGAATCCAAAAGTTAACAATATACGTAAATTAAGATCAACTAATTAGTATGGAAAATTCACAAACTGCCAATTCAGAAGATTCGTCTAAAGAAGTGGGTATGATATCAAATGCTCACCACAAGTTTATAGTCATTGGTCCACAAACCGAAGATCTACTTAGAGAAGCGGAGTTGCTTGGCAACAATGCGGAAATTGTTTATTCTGTAGACAATGTCAATCAGTGGGATATTGAGAGTAATTCTATAGAGGCTGATTTAGTTGTCATAGAGTGTACTACTGTTTTCCCTGAGACTGTTCAGATTATTAAGGAGAAAACCAGAGCTGTGGGTGCTTCAATGGCTATTGTTATTTATCATTACACTCAACAAACAGCCAGAGGAATGATGGCTAGAGCTAGACTAATAACCCCCTTACGTGCACCTATTGACACGCAAGATTTGAAGTACGTCTGCGAGGCTGATTTGGCAATGGCTACAATTAGAAATACTCCAATTGAAATGATTGAGTATGATGAAAATGATGAAACGACTCAACCTAGTGAGACTTCACAAATTCCAGAAAGAAAATACTCTGACAAAACTCTTAATAGGTTGTCAAAAATTTCTACAAGCATTGATTGTGAGTGTCCCCATCACATGGCTGCATTGTTAAAATCGTTAAATGCTTTCGAGGAATATTGCAAAATGTGTGAAAGTAGAAATGAGGAAGATGTTGTACTGCACTCTTTGCTTTATAGTAAAACAGCTCATGCACGATCAATAATGGAAAATGCACTCACAGTTCTTGCTGATGTTGAAAATATTGATCTGAATGATGAGTAATTGACAGTATTATTATTTTTTTAACTTGTCTTCTATCCATCTATTAGCTTCAAATTCACCTTTCTCTAAAATTAGATCGCTCCACTTTATTATGGTTTCGTGGTCTAGTTCTGATATTTGAAACACATCAGTGGCTGCAGAATCCCTGATTTCTTTTTTTTGAAGTTCTAGATGTTTTTTTGCCTGAATGATGTTCATTCCCTCGAATGGTGAAGGATCTTCATCATCCATATTATCCATGGCCATTTTTTGAATTGAAATCCCAACTAGCTCGTTAATTATTAATCCTCTTTGATTCACCAAATTTGAACCAATTTCTGCAATTAGTTTTCTAGTTTGTATTGACTGTGCTTCTAATGGAGCTTGATTTTCAGAAAGAAATTTAGAAATTTGCCTGTATTTTACAGCCATTGGAACTGGCATATTAAAGATGCTGTATAAACTGGCGCCGGCTTCTGAATTGTTAAATTCTAGGAGGCATTTTTTTACTATAGTTGCAGTTTCTACGAAGAAATCATTAAACAAATTTTGTTTATCTGTTTCTAATAGTGTTTTTATAGATGCATCAAACTCTTCTAATTCTATTTGAATAGAGGACAATAGGTATGAGGCTACTAAATTGTCAGGTTGTAGTTCGAGAAGATTTCTCGCGAAGGCTAGTTTTTTTTCTAAGCTGATTGAATTTTCCTGAGCAAGAAGAAAGAATATATGTGGATTATTTGGGTTTAATTCTAATGCTGCATGAAAAAATGATGGGTCTTTAAGGATAATTCCTGCAGCTATCATCGTTTCTAGTTTCTCATCATTTAAAATAAGGTTTTCAAATTCATCGCGGCTAGGAATTTTAAGGTCAAATTTTTCAAAGAGTTGAGTCGCTTCATCCTCATCATCACTATTATGTATACTGATATTTTTTTGTTTAGAGATTCCTGGTATTCTGGTGGTTATTGCCTCATTTCTTACAAGGTCACTAATAGTAGTTTCACTTGGACGATTAGTTTCTCGTTTTGGAACTAATAATGAATTAAGGAATAAGATAATTGCTAATGAACTCGTGAAAATTAATATGATTAATAAACGTTTGCTCATTTTAATTATTCTTCAGGACAAATCTTCCCATAATCTTTCAAATTCATTTTGAAACAGGCTGACTAGTTTTAAGTCGTTAGTTATTGAAATATTCTCGTTATTCTCTGTGCTGGCTGACCTTGTCCAATTGTAACTTCCATTGAGAAGTAATTTGTTGTCAGAGATAGCAAACTTGTGATGCATGTGTGCCGAAGTTGAATCAAAAAGGCATTCAATTCCTTTCGATTTCAAATAATCGACATCTGAACCTCGATCTTCTGATTTTGTATTGTCTGAGATGATTCTTATTTTTATCTTTCTAGAAAAGGCATCAACGATCCTTTTTGTAATTCTATTGTCGGTTATTGTGAAAACACAGATATCAATACTTCGAGTACTTCCATCGATTAATCTGCATATTCTGTTCAAACAATCATCACCGGGGCTAAAATATGCGCTCGATTTTAATGATGATTCTTTGGCGTAAATTAATTTAACAACATCTTCCAGCCACTCAAAAACTTCGTGGTTTTTATGAATCTTTAGGTTCTCTGATGCTAGTTTAAAAGCTTTCGCTCTAGTTAGGGCTTTTTTAGTGCGGTCGCTTTTTATCGGTTTCAATAATTCTTTTAAATCTCTACGCTCAGACCTTGCCATATTAAAGTCCTCAATCGACGACTTTAGTGCTTCATAGATCGCGTCCATAAAATTTAGAGCTGGCTAAAACATTTAGCCTACTTTCCATTCTCCTCGACCTTGACGAATCTTTCTCATCTCATTTGCTTCCTTGTCATCAATAAAGACTTCTTTGTCGGGATCCCATTTTAATTTTGCTCCCCGATCAATTGCAATATTGGATAGGTGACAAATTGTTGAAACTCTATGGCCGATGTCTACTGGGAAGTAAGGGTCTTTTCTTGATTTTACACAATCTAAGAAATTGCGATGCTCATACTTTGGTTCGGTGAAAAGCTTTATTTCGTTGTCTTCAATTTTAGAATTAAGGATTTCCTTAGAACTTGCTTCCAAAGGTGCTCTCCATCCGGTATTTCCGACCCAACCATCAGTTCCAATGAATTTGATGCTAGGATTACCTGGTTTACATGTCATCTCTACACCATTTGCGTACCTATAAGTAACATCATAGTCTTTTACAGTGTCATAGAGACCACCTTCCCAACGGTTACCAGTCCCTTCGATTTCGACTGGGCCAGTTCTCTCTGTGTCATTTCCCCATTGAGCTGTATCAAAGAGATGAGTTCCCCAATCAGGTATGATCCCACCTGAGTAATCCGAAATCCAACGAAAATGAAATAACACACGATCCTTCGTATACGGCGCTTCAGGTGCAGGTCCTAACCACATGTCATAGTCTAATGATTCGGGAACAGGTTGAGGCGTTGGATCACCTGGGCCGTTTGGTTGTTTTGGCAGAATTACTTCTATTCGTTTTAGTTTTCCAATTCTTCCGTTTCGAACTAATTCAGCCATACGGTGATAGACGGGTACAGCGCGGTCCTCTGTGCTTGTCTGGAAGACTTTATTGTGTTTTCTAACTTCTTTAATGAGAAGTTTTCCCTCATCAATTGTTAATGTCGGTTTTTCACATTGAACATCTTTTCCTGCCCTAAGCGCCATGACGCTCATAATTGTATGCCAATGATCTGGTGTTGAGATCATGACCGCATCAATGTCGTCTCTAGCTAGAACATCTCTAAAATCTTTAGATGTGGTGCAATCTTTGTTACCGTAGTTTTGATCAACAATTTTTTTTGCGTGATTCATTCTATTAGTGTCCACATCACAAGTCATAAGGATCTTGGCATCTTTTTGACTTAGATAGCTAGGTAAGTTCCAGCCTGTTCCATGACCTCCTGTGCCAATAAAACCAACTGTAATTTTATTACTTGGAGCATCCTTTCCAAGTACGCTAGATGGAATGATTGAAGGGCCTAAGCTTGCAGCGAGAGTTCCCTTGGTTAGAAATTTTCTACGATTAATTGAATTCATATTATTAATTTTGACGGTTTAATCTTTCGGACATTTTATTGAAAGCAGACTCCTTGATTTCATAGGCTTTTTGTATTTGCTCTTGGAGTGCATTAATTTTTTCTATATCGCCATCATTATCGTTGATTCGTTTCTGATACATTTCTAAGAGTTGATCGTTGTATACGAATTCTCCCCATTCTTGATATTCTTTAAAAGCTTTTGGGATGACTCTTGCATCTCCATACCTCTCCTGATATCCAGGTTCTTCTGGAGTTTCGGTGTCTACAGAAACCTCTGGCTCTGGCTCTGGCTCTGGCTCTGGCTCTGGCTCTGGCTCTGGCTCTGGCTCTGGCTCTGGCTCTGGCTCTGGCTCTGGCTCTGGCTCTGGC
>JACETS010000111.1 GCA_013911195.1 Verrucomicrobiales bacterium
AAACAATACAGAGCAAGTTCAATCCAAGGGCTAAGTCCAGAGGAAAGTGAAATGATTCTCAATATATTTTTAGAACAGAAATACCAATTGGGACCACAAGTTAAGGCTAATGAGAAATTACTTGATCAAATAGATTGGACTAACCCGAGCGGCTTTTACAAGAGGGGGGATTCAATATCAGTCGGATTCCTACACAAGGCAAAGGACTCCGGATTTTTTGATCTCCAGATTATTAAGAAAGGTACTACGATTACTATTCAGCAAATCTTTCAGGCTATTCCCTAGTCTAGATCTTATTTCTTAATTCTTAAATTTGTTTTGAGCCAAGGTGTCGGAGGTATTGTTTCAGGGTTGTCTTTGGCCCAGTTTGGTGTTGGGAACCATCTAATTGATGAATATCTCGGGTAACTTTCAAATATATCCCCGTTTCCATTTTCTCTTGGATCTTTTGTTTGGACTAAATAGTTTGTGAGTTGATCGGCGAGTTCCTTATGTTTTTCTTTGTATTCGGGTTTTCCAACCAGATCATTAATACAATAAGGGTCCTCGATAATATTAAATAGCTGTTCGTAGTTTCGTTTACTAACTGCAAGATGGAAATATTTAGAAATCGTTGAATCGGACCTACCTTTAATTAAATAATCTAGGGTTGGACATGCATCAATATCGTGATAGCCATTGTGTTTAGGTCCAAGTTCAGAATTTGGTCCTTTTTTATTTTTTTGTCCAGGACCAGCTGGCCATCTTTCAGGTTTGTAATTTCTGACTAAAAGAAATTGATTCGTTCTTATACAACGCTGTGGATATCCTAATGTATTATAACGAGAGGATGAATGTCGCTCCCTCCCTGCAAAAATTTTTTGTTGATGAACGGGTGTAGTTGTTTTTTGATTTTCCATTAATAGTTCAAGAAAACTTTTCCCTGATATTGGATGTTCCCCCTCATTTTTGATATCAAATGCATGATGAATGGTTGCTGTTAGATCAATAAATCCTACGAGTTTACTGACAGTTTGATTGGCTGGAATCTTTTTTTTCCAACACACAGCTAGAGGCATATGAATTCCATACTCAGTGCAATTAGCCTTCGCATAGGGGAATGCCATACCGTTATCGCTCGTTACAATTATCATAGTATTATCCATCATTCCTTCATGAGTTAGGATATCTAAGAATTTTCCGCAATCGTTATCAAATCGTTCAACCTCAAAAGCATAATCCAAAAGGTCATTACGAATTTCTGAGGAGTCTGGCAAGAAAGCTGGTACTTCAGCATCAGTAAGCTTTTTACCGGAATCCAAGCCGCTCCCTTTTTTGAAGGCTCGATGAGGATCTGATGATCCGAACCAGAATGCAAAGGGCTTGTCTTTAGGTTTGTCATTTATAAATGTTTTGAATGCTTGAGTATAGTTTCCTTTCTTTGATCCATAAATTGGGCCTGCTGGATTTTCATCGCGATCACTTATCTTCCAATTTCCCGGGCCCCATCCTTTGCCTGTATAACCGGTATGATACCCCTTATCTTTGAGCTGCCGCATAAAAGTTGAGTATTTAGATGGAAATGAGGATGCATGAGTTCCGGCCTCTTCGATCTGCCATATGTGTCTACCTGTTAGGAACGCCGCTCTGGATGGACTACAACCCGGGGCCGCACAAAAAGCGTTTGTAAATAGGGCACCCTCCTTTGCTACTTTGTCAAAGTTTGGAGTAGAAATCATCTTTGAGCCATAGGCAGATGCATGGGGAAAAGATTGATCATCACTCATCATTATTAAAAGATTTGGATGATCAGAGCTGGCTAGAATTTTTACTATTAGTATAAATTTGACTATTATTAATACAAAAACTTGTCTCATTTCAGTGGTTTGCCGGTTTTAGCTTATATAAACATATTTTGATATTATCAATAATATGTGAAAAATGTCATAATTGTATAAACTATTAATCACTTTAATTCCGTATTATTTTTGTGAAGCTTTTTTTTCCGCTGACATTTGTATTAGTCCCTTTTTTTGCCGTTGCAAAAGAAGTGGATTTCAATCGTGATGTAAGACCAATTCTTTCTCAGAATTGTTACGTTTGCCATGGGCCTGACAAAGAGCATCGAAAAGCGAAATTGAGGTTAGACACTGAAGAAGGCTTTCAGAAAGTTTTTTCAAAAACAAACCCTTCTGATAGTGAGATTATTCATAGAATAACATCGCATGATCCTGATGAGATAATGCCAACTCCAGAAAGCGGTAAATCTTTAAATGATGAGGAAGTAAAAATTTTAACTCAATGGGTTAAGGAGGGTGGTGAATATTCACAACCTTGGGCTTACACCAAACCTGTTTGGAACACAGTTAAGAATAAAAGTGATCCATGGGTTCATAATTGGATTGATTCGATTCTTTTAGATCATTGGTCAAAGGTTGGTATGAGTCCGTCTCCGGATTCAAATAAGGTGACACTTATTAGGCGATTGTCTTTTGATTTGACCGGACTTCCTCCCAAGCCAGAGATGATCAAAAAGTATCTATCATCTACCAATTCTGAAGCTGTTTATTTAGATATTGTTCAAGAGCTTTTGGACTCTGATCATTATGGAGAAAGAATGTCAATGTATTGGCTTGATCTTGTCCGCTTTGCCGACACTGTCGGTTACCACGGAGACCAAGATCACAATATTAGTCCATACAGGGATTATATTATGGAGGCATTCAATCAAAATATGCCTTTTGATCAATTTACTCGAGAACAGTTAGCTGGAGATTTATTGGATAGTCCATCAATCGATCAAAAAGTGGCGACAGGCTATAACAGATTACTTCAAACTTCTCACGAAGGTGGAGTACAGCCTCGAGAATATTTGGCAATTTATGCCGCCGATCGAATTCGAAACGTTTCAGGTGTTTGGATGGGGGCGACGGTTGGCTGTGCTCAGTGTCATGATCACAAATATGATCCATACACCGCTCGAGATTTTTACTCAATGTCTGCTTTTTTTGCCGATATTGATGAAGAACAACATTTTAAAGTTGGGTCCAACGCTTTGCCGACTAAAAGGCCTCCCGAAATACCAGTATTAAGTTTCAGAGACCGTGAAGAATTGAAAAGACTTGAGTCCATTAAATCAAAAACGCAGGAAATTATCGATAAAATTAAATCAATCAAAGCGAGAGAAAGACTTACGATGGTGACTCAAAGTGTTAAGCCTCGTTTGACAAGAATTTTGCCAAGAGGTAATTGGCTTGATGAAACTGGAGAAATCGTTGAGCCGGCAGTGCCTGCTTTCTTAGGTGATTTAAAAGTAGAGGATAGAAGGGCTAATCGATTGGATTTTGCTAACTGGCTAGTGGACCCTGAGAATGGTGTTGGGGGATTAACCGCAAGAGTTTTTGTTAATAGGTTATGGTATCTAATGTTTGGAGAAGGTATTTCGACTAGTCTTGATGATTTTGGTGGGCAGGGTTCGCCGCCAACAATTCCTGCACTTCTTGATAATCTATCCGTAGAATTTCACAAAAATGGATGGGACATTAAAGGATTGATTAAGTTGATCGTTACGAGTCACGCATACAAGCTAAGTTCAAATTCGGATTCTAAAACCAAGTCAGTGGATCCTTTAAATCATCATTTTTCGCATCAATCAATGCATAGGCTTCCTGCTGAGATGATTCGGGATAATATTCTAGAAACCAGTGGTTTGTTATTCAAAGAGTATGGTGGTCCTAGTGTTAAGCCTTTCCAGCCGAAAGGTTATTATAAACATTTAAACTTTCCGAAAAGAGAGTATCAAGCGCATACTGATAAGCGCAGATTAAAAAGGTCTGTTTACATTCATTGGCAAAGACAATTTCTTCACCCGATGCTTCAGGCGATGGATGCTCCAACAAGAGAAGAGTGTGTCGCTAAAAGATCAAAATCCAATAGTCCGGTTGCGGCAATGGTTTTACTTAATGATCCTAGTTTTTATGAGGCTGCGGAAGAATTTGCCAAAATAATTATTCAAAGCGCCAACAGTGATGACGAAAGAATAAAATTTGCTTTTCAA
Organism: Verrucomicrobiales bacterium; assembly: GCA_013911195.1. Classification (GTDB taxonomy): domain Bacteria; phylum Verrucomicrobiota; class Verrucomicrobiia; order Verrucomicrobiales; family DEV007; genus EC70. The sequence goes on from JACETS010000111.1 coordinate 4,037, forward strand.
AGGGCGCTCTTTCGAGATCCGGATGAGCTCGAGGAAAATATTATTAATCAACTTTTAAAAAATATCAGACAGGGCTTAAGCAATGATGGGCAGTTGGATTTGTTATGTTGGACGGCAGTGACAAGAGCTATTTTTAATTTCTCAGAATTTAACACAAGAAACTAATGCATATACAAGATCAACCGGATACGCTCTCAGTACATCGTAGGAGTTTTCTTAAAAATTCGGGCCTTGGCCTTGGTGCTGCGGCGTTAAATTCGATGTTACTTAGTGATTCTTCTGGATCTATTCCAGGCGTATCTGGTCTTCCTGATCTACCCTTTAAAGCTAAGAGGGTAATTTTTTTATGTATGGCTGGCGGGCCGTCACATTTGGAAACTTTTGATTACAAGCCAAAGCTTGATGAATTACATGGAAAGCCCATGCCTGAATCCTTCACTAAAGGACAGCCGATCGCACAGTTACGTGGTCAACAATTAAAGGTTCAGGGACACATGACTAAATTTAATAGGCATGGAAAAAGTGGACAACTGATAAGCGATTATCTTCCATGGACAGCTAAAATGGCTGATGATATTTGTATCATCAATTCAATGTTGACTGAGCAAATTAATCATGATCCAGCACATACGTTCATGAATACAGGCACCGCAATTTCTGGACGTCCCTCAATGGGTTCTTGGATTAATTATGGCCTAGGAAGTGAGTCAGATAATCTGCCGGGATTTGTGGTATTAACAAGCGTTGGAGGCCGTAACCCTCAACCTATAGCTTCAAGGCAATGGGCTTCGGGGTTTTTACCTGGTAGATTTCAAGGAGTCGAATTTAGTTCCACCGGAGATCCTGTTAATTATTTGAATAACCCAGGAACCGTCACAAAGAAAAATCAGCGACATGTTGTTGATGCTATCAAGGCTCTTGATGACAGGAGAAATGCTATTTTGAATGAAGATGATATTGCCACGAGAATTTCAGCTTATGAGATGGCGTTTAGAATGCAATCTTCTGTTCCGGAGTTGATGGATTTTTCTAAAGAGCCTCGTCACGTTCTAGATATGTATGGAGCTAAACAGGGCGATGGTACTTATGCTACTAACTGCTTACTTGCCAGACGTCTTGCAGAAAGGGGTTCCCGTTTTATTCATCTATATCATAGAGGGTGGGATCATCATGGTGGTCTGGAAAAATATATGGATATATGCTGCGGATTAACGGATAAGCCAACCTGGGCTCTTCTCACGGATCTCAAGCAGAGAGACATGTTAAAGGATACCCTGATAGTATGGGGTGGGGAATTTGGTAGAACTCCAATGTTTCAGGGTAAGGGTGGTGCAGGTAGGGATCATCATATGAAAGGTTTTTCAATGTGGCTTGCTGGTGGTGGGATCAAGGGTGGTACCACGTATGGAGCCACCGATGAGTTGGGTTATAACTCGGTTGACAATATTGTTCACATTCGTGATTTACATGCCACTATGCTCCATCTAATGGGTATTGATCATAAGAAATTCACCTATCAGTACCAAGGCCTTGATACTAGGTTGACCGGTGTGGAACAAGCTAAAGTCGTTAAAGAAATAATTCTTTAGCCAAATATAAAGAATCTATGATGTTCTAGGAATGTTCTTTTTCTCTCCTGGCTATTCCTTTTAATAGTCTTCCAAGAATATCAGCGCCCGTGATTATTCTTTTATCATTTTCTGTCCAATAGATGACAACATCTTGATCAATAATGTCATCTTCTCTATCGTCTGCTTCTACTACAAATTCACTTAACACGGTATCGAGTGTTGCGTTTGAGTCGCTGACAAGTACAGGGCGGTGGCAAAAATCATATATATCAGAAGAGTCTTCATTTACAGATAGATTAAATAGGTAATCGGAGGTTTTAAGCACTATTCTTGGCTCTCCTTCTTCGTCAGTGATAACGGCTCGACTCTTGTCGCTTTTACGTAGTTGATCTATGAAAACTTTTCCACCTGTAGAGTCGGGTTTAGGAATGTCAGGGAGATCCATGTTCGCAGGAAAAGAATAGATTGTTGTGGGGTCAATGGTAGCCCCTTCTTGAGAGATTAGACGGTCATCAAGATCAAGAAAGTTCAATGCGCCCCGACCTTCAGTTTCGCCAATTTCAGAATCTTTTTCCTTAATGTGTCTTTCGAGGATCACTTCAATATCCTTTTCCCTCATGAAATTTACACCTTCAGCTCCAACTAATCCTTCGAGAATTAGGGCGCTTGGTTTGGCAACTGGCCAAAGTATCATTTGGTAAAATCTAATGATAGGCGCAAGTTTAGAGCCTATTCGGATCGCGTTTCGTGAAAAATATGCCTGTGGTAAAAGTTCGCCTAAAAATGTTATTCCTACTGTAGAGGCACAGAATGCGATAAGTCCGCTTCCAGGGAGAACGCGTTCCATGAGCATCGCAAGAACAACATTAGCTCCGACATTTCCCCATAAAATTGTGGAGAGAAGAAAGTTAGCATCTTTTCTAAGGGCTAGAATTCTCGCAGCGGACATGTTGCCGTTTTCAACTTCGGTCTCAAGTCTTAGTCGGCCTATTGAGAAAAAGGCCAAGTTTAAACCTGAAAACATTGCTGACTGGCTCAGACAGAATGCTATTGCGATAATCGTTAGGGGTTGATCCATTGGAGTCTGCTTTTACGCATATTTTGATGCGCTGCAGTAAATTAATGCTTACTATATTGCAAAAAATCAAATTCAATCAATTATAATTCGCATTGAATGATAATATTAATTTTTTGAAATAAAAAATAAACATTAAGAACATGAGTGTTATTGCTTGTTTAGACCTTGAGGGTGTGCTAATTCCCGAAATCTGGATTGAATTTTCCCTTAGAACTGGAATCGAGGAGCTTCAGGCTACTACGCGTGATATATCAGATTATTCTGAATTAATGCGTATGCGACTTAATGTTTGCGCAAAAAATAATCTCTGTATTGGAGATATTCAGAAGGTTATTGCAGAAATGAGTCCTTTAACTGGCGCTAAAGAGTTTCTTGATAAACTGAGACAAAAATGCCAAGTCATCATTTTATCTGATACATTTTATCAATTTGCTCAACCCCTAATGGAACAATTGGGGTATCCTACCCTATTTTGCCACAATTTAGATATTGATAAAAATGGAAGGATTAATGATTTTCTTCTCAGGATGGACGACCAAAAAAGACATGCTGTGAAAGCATTTAAATCACTTGGTTTCCGAACTCTATCAGCTGGAGATTCTTATAATGATATATCAATGTTAAAGGAGTCAGATAGGGGTGTTCTATTTTGTCCTCCCCAAAATGTCATTGACGAATATCCTCAATTTGAGGTTTCTACTAACTATAATGAGCTGGAAACAGCGTTTGCGTTATAACAGAAGAGATTTTTTTTATTCCCTCTGATCTAATTTCATTACAAAATATAATTTAAATTAATAAATCATATATATGCTCTCTAATTCACGACGCCAATTCATTAGAACATCAACCTTTGCAGGTATAGGAAGTGTTCCAATTATCGCTAACACCAAATCATCAGCCAAGGTTATTGGGGCCAATGATAGAATGAGGATTGCAGTTGCTGGTTTAAACGGCAGGGGAAAAAGTCATATTGGAGGGTTTCTTTCTCAAAAAAATGTTGAGATTCCTTATGTTATTGATCCTGATAAACAAGTCCTTAGTAGAACTGTTGAAAGTCTTAAAGGTAAAGGCCAGCCAGTAAAGGGAGTAGTCGATGTTAGAGAAGCTTTGGATGATAAAAACGTTGATGCAATAGCTATTGCTGCTCCTAATCATTGGCATTCTTTAATGACGATATGGGCGGCCCAGGCTGGAAAACATGTCTATGTCGAGAAACCGATGAGTCATGATGTCTTCGAAGGGCGAGTAGCAGTAGCTGCTCAGAAAAAATATGGAGTCGTCATTCAACATGGAACTCAGCAGCGTAGTAATGCTGGAAGAGCAGGCTTACACGATCAAATCAAGGCTGGTAAATGGGGGCGATTAAAGATTTCATATGGTTACTGCTGTAAGCCTAGAGGAAGTATTGGTCATAAGAAAGTCGGAGAAGTTCCAGCTCATTTGGACTGGGATCTCTGGAAAGGGCCTGCAGTTATTGAAAAATTTCATGGTAATTATGTTCACTACAACTGGCACTGGTTTTGGGCCACTGGTAATGGTGATTTAAATAATCAAGGAACTCATGAGCTCGATGTAGCGAGGTGGGCAATTGATGACGATCAGACGCATCCAGTTAGAGCAATGGCCATAGGAGGAAGATTTCAGTGGAAAGATCAAGGCGAAACTCCAAATACATTATTTGGAATGGCAGAATACCCGAACGGGCAGCAGGTATTTTTCAACGTTAGAAACGTCAATTACAATGGATACAAACGTCAGGTTGAAAATCAGTATTATTTTGAAGATGGAGGTAAGATTATTGGCAATCAATATTATGCTAAAGGAAGTGATAAAGGAGAGAAAATAGATTTTGGA
>JACETS010000112.1 GCA_013911195.1 Verrucomicrobiales bacterium
TTATTCGAGATTTAATGGCGTTGGATGTCTTTGCCAGCTTAGATAGTTCAATTGAGCCGGAGGTTGCTACTCAGATTTGTGAAAAGCATGGGTTTGTTTTTGAAAAGGAAAAGAGAGAAAAAGGAGGCGGTGTTCATAAGGTTGAAGAGGTTATTGAGGAACCTCCTCCACCAGAACCTGAAGAAAAGGGTGAGGAAGAATTGCCATTGCGTCCTCCTGTAGTGACTGTTATGGGACATGTTGATCATGGGAAGACGTCAATATTAGATGCTATAAGGAAGAGTAGAGTGGCTGCTGGTGAAGCTGGTGGAATCACACAGCATATAAATGCATACAGCGTTGAACATGACGGAGCGAACATTACATTTATTGATACTCCTGGGCACGCAGCGTTTACAGAAATGAGAGCAAGAGGTGCTAATATTACGGATATTGTTGTATTAGTAGTTGCTGCAAATGATGGAATTATGCCAACAACTCATGAGGCAATAAGTCATGCTCGAGCCGCAGGTGTTACTATAATTATTGCAATCAACAAGATAGATCTTCCTAATGCAGACATTAATAAGGTTATTGCTCAACTACAAGAGAATGATCTAACTCCAGAGGATTGGGGAGGAGAAACCATATGTGTTCAAACATCTGCAACTCAGGGTTTAGGAGTAGATGATCTATTGGAAATGATAGCTCTTCAGTCCGAAGTAATGGAGTTGAGGGCGAATCCTGAAGGTGATGCTCGAGGCATTGTAATTGAAGCAAGCAGTAAAGCTGGTAAAGGTTCTACTGCTAGTATAATTGTAAAAACTGGAAATCTTAAGGTGGGCGATTCATTCATATGTGGTCCATATTATGGCAAAGTTAAGTTATTGCTTGATGATCGTGGGAATCAATTGAAAGAGGCGGGCCCCTCAATGCCTATTGAAGTTTTGGGTTTTAGTGGTGTTCCGAAAGTAGGAGACGAGTTGGTGGTAATGGAGAGTGAAAGAGGAGTCAAAAAACTTAGCGAAGAAAGATTAGAGGAATTGAGGCATGAAAAACTTATGAAGCCAGTGAAGGCAAGGCTTCAGGATATTTGGGCGGATGTTGGTTCCAGTAAGAAAACTCTAAAGCTTGTTCTTAAGGCAGATGTTCAAGGTTCTATTCAGGCCATTGAAGGATCTCTCATGGAAATTGAGAGTGATAAAGTAGAGATTGAGATTTTGCACAAGGCGGCAGGCCCAATTTCTGAATCTGATGTTTTACTATGTAGTGCTTCGGATGGAATAATTATTGGGTTTGGGGTTAAAGTCGAAAATAAAGCTTTAAAATTAAGTAAACAGGAGAGTGTTGAAATTAGATTATACAGTGTCATTTATGAGCTAATTGATCAGATTAAAGAGGCAATGTTGGGTATGCTCGATACTGAAACTAGAGAAAAGGTCCTTGGCAGGGCTGAGGTTAAAGAGGTATTTAAAATTAAGAGAGGGCGAGTTGGTGGTTGCATAGTGAATGAGGGGCAGATTAATAGAAATGCTAGAGCTAGGGTAATTAGAGAGGGACAAGCAGTTTATGATGGAGGTTTTCAAACTTTGAAAAGATTCCAAGATGAAGCTGAAACTGTAAAAATGGGTCTTGAGTGCGGAATTCGACTCGGAAATTATTTAGAGTACGAAGTTGGGGACATTATTGAATGTTACGAGTTAGAAAAAGTTGAACAGACTTTGTAAAGCTAATTTTATTCAATAATCATTGAGTTTTTAGAACCTATTACCATTGTTTTAGATAATATGAGTCAACGTCTTTTGCGGGTTCGCGAGCTGCTAAAAAGAGAAATCGGATCTTTGCTTTCAAATGATTACTCGTTCAATGCTTTGGTTACAGTCAATGATGTTGATGTAACGCCCGATTTAAAGAATGCACACATCTTTATTGGTATCATTGGAAATGAATCTGAAAAAATAAAGATAGTTAACAGGCTAAACAAAGAAAGAGGTTCAATTCAGCATAAAGTTTCGAAAAGGGTTGTTATGAAATTTACACCTAAAATGCATTTTAAATCGGATCTCTCCATAGAAAGAGGGGTTAGGACATTATCAGTCATTGAAAGTTTGGATGATGATAGAAACAAAAAAGATGAAGGTCCGGATAATTCATCAAATCATGAATAAATCTCTAGAAAATATCTAATTGGTGAATGCTAAGTACAATAATTGCAGCTACAAAGAAATTTGGCAAAAAATTGCTGACTCTTCCAAGATATTGTTATTATCGCATGTTCGACCAGATGGAGATGCAATTGGATCACAAATTTCACTTGGTGCAAGTTTAGAGGGCATAGGAAAGGATGTTTTCCTTATCAATGAAGACGGATGTCCTGATAATCTAAAATTTTTAAAAGGTTCGGAAAAAATATTAAAACCTAATAATTATGAGGGCGCAGCAGACTTATGTATTGTGCTAGATACCGCAAACTTCGAGAGGGTTGGTTCAGTGTGTGGGCAATTAGCTGAAGATTGCGATAGTATAATTAATATTGATCACCACATTACCAATGAGAAGTACGGAGATCTGTATTTTGTTGATCCTGAGGTCCCAGCTACCGCTCAAATTGTATATGAATTAATATGCAGTCATCAATTGCCAATTAGTGAAGAATCAAGAGATGCAATATTTATAGGATTATCAACAGACACTGGTGGCTTTAGATATCCTGCGACAACTTCCCGTTCTTTTGAGATAGGTGCACATTTAATTAAGCTAGGAGCTGATTGTGGGGAATTATCATCAAATATGTATGAGAGATATTCTTTGAAAAGAATAGAGTTGTTAAAAGAATTGTTGGGCAATTTGAAAATCTCCTCATGTGGCAGGGTAGCATCATGGATTTTAGACATGGATACCAAACTTCGGCTTTCTTTGAAGCCAGAAGACAGTGAAAATTTGACTGATTTACTTAGGGGAATCAATACCGTAGAGGTTGCGGTTTTTTTCGAAGAGTTAAAATCGGATTATGTAAGAATCAGCATGCGATCAAAAAATACTAAGGTTGCTGATGTTAGTAAGATATGTGCCAATTTTGGAGGAGGAGGGCATCCATTAGCTTCAGGAGCTAAAACAAAAGGTGATGTATCTAAAATTGCAGATGAGGTTCTGAGTTATATTGATAGAACGATTATTTAATTTATGGAAAACGTAGATGGAGTATTATTGGTAGATAAGGATCCAGATATGACCTCTCATGATGTTGTGTCGGTTGCTAGAAGGACTTTAGGCCAAAAAAAAATTGGTCATTGTGGAACCCTAGACCCTATGGCTACTGGGCTACTAATTCTTACCTTAGGTAGAGGTACTAAGATTCAAGATCTCTTGATGGCAGAGGATAAGGAGTATGTTGGAACAGTTAGGCTAGGAGAGGAGACAACAACTCAAGATAAGGAGGGAGAAATAGTTCTATCTAAAGACGTTCCTGAATTAGATGAACATGGTATATTATCTGTCCTCAAAGATTTTACAGGGGATTTTCATCAAACTCCTCCAATGGTGAGTGCGATTAAAAAGGATGGCGTTCCTTTGTATAAGTTAGCCCGTCAAGGTAAAGAAGTTAAAAGGGAGCCTAGGTTAGTACATGTTTATGATTATGAATTAACATCCTTGAATTTACCGGAATTTGATTTTCGAGTTATTTGCAGCAAGGGTTTTTACGTGCGTACATATGCTCATGAAATAGGCATGAAAATTGGTTGTGGCGCACATCTAAGTTCTTTGAGAAGAACAAAATCAGGAAAGTTTAGTGCAGATGGCGCAATAACATTTGATGAATTGAAAAACGGAACCCGCGAAAGTGTTGCAGAGCGAGCCTTGAGCTTATCAGAAGTTTCTAAATTACGTGGTGTCTAATCTACTTATATGTTTCGGTGAGATTAAAAAGTTTTAGTGAGCTCAATTCTGTTAATGGAGTAGTTAACATTGCTATTGGTATTTTTGACGGTGTTCATAGAGGACATGCTGCTGTTATTAATGAGGCATGCTCCCAACCTGGGGTTGCTGTAGTCATGACATTCGACCCGCACCCAATCAGTATTGTAAATCCTTCCAGGGCGCCAAAAATTTTAAACTCACTCGGCCATAGGCAGACTTTAATTGAGAGACTAGGTGTCGAATATTTTATGGTACTTCCCTTTGATCATGACAGAGCACATCAATGTCCAGAGCAATTTCTGGATGAAATAGTCGAATCTTGCAGATTAGGTTCAATTTGCGTTGGAGATGATTTCAGATTCGGTAAAGGAAGAAAAGGAGATGCTAAGTTGATTGAAAAATTTGCAGAAAGGTATGAGTTTAAATTAAAAGTAGTTAAAAGAATTAAAGATGACTCTCAATGTATAATTAGTAGTAGTCGAGTGAGAGACCTACTGGCGAACGCTGAACTTAGTGCTGTAGCAAATTTATTGGGGCGGAAATTTTCAGTTTCAGGGTCGGTTGAAAGAGGAAACATGATGGGTCGTAAATTCGGCTTCCCGACAGCAAATCTAGACTGTTTAGTTCCCGAAATGATGCCTCATGGTGTTTATGCAATTAAAGCTTTGTATAATAATGAATGTCTAAATGGTATTGCGAATCTAGGATTTAGACCAACCGTAAATGATGCAAATGATGTTGATCCCTTGCTGGAAGTGCATTTATTTGACTTTGATCAGGACCTGTACGGTCAAGAGTTAGAAGTTTTATTTGTAGACTTTTTAAGGTCTGAAAAAAAATTCAATAACATTGATTCGCTAAAGTTACAGATTAACAAAGATATCATAATCACAAAGAATCTATTAAAGAAAGATAGCTGAAAGTTTTCTAAAGAGATTCCAATTCCATCACTACGGGGCAATGATCAGAGCCCAGTATTTCATTCATGATGTATGAGGTTTTTAAAGATTCTTTTATTTTTGAAGATATACACCAGTAATCAATTCTCCATCCTACATTGCGTTCCCTTGCACGAGCCCTGTAACTCCACCAAGAGTAATGGCCTTCACCTTTTTCAAGCTCTCTAAAGGTATCAATGAAACCAGAATCGATAATTCTTTGAAATCCACTTCTTTCTTCTTGGGTAAATCCTGGATTTTTTGAGTTCTCTTTAGGCCTTGCAAGATCAATTTCTTTGTGAGCAACATTCAGGTCTCCACATAAGATTACTGGTAATTTTTTTTCTAGTCCGTTTATGAAATGCAAAAAGTCTTCATCCCATTTTTGACGATAATTTAATCTTTTTAATTCATTTTGAGAATTTGGTGTATAAACATTTACCAAAAAGAAATTATCATATCTTAACGTAATGACGCGCCCTTCTTTATCGTGTTCTTCAGTACCAATGCCATAAATTATCTCTAGAGGTTTCGATTTGCAGAAAATTGCAGTGCCTGAATAACCTGGTTTTTCGGCAGAGTTCCAGAAGGAATGATGATTTTTTGACCAATTATCATCAACTTGTTCCCTTTTTGCCTTAGTTTCTTGAATACAGAAAAAATCTGCATCTTGGGCTAAGAAGTATTCAGAAAACCCTTTTTTTTGGGCTGCCCTTATTCCATTTACGTTCCAGGATATGAATTTCATAAAAATTATTAGGCAATTTGAGGCTATTACTACTTGAAAAAAAGTCAAAAAGAGTAAACAAATTTCTTTCCCCTAATCGTTTTTTAGGGGTATCCACTCAATACTCACCCATTAAACCCAAATCTAAATTAACATGATATCAGTAAAAAACCTCTCCAAGAGTTTTGGACAGAAGTTGGCAGTTGATTCGGTCTCATTTGAAGTGAAGAAAGGTGAAGTGCTAGGTTTTCTTGGGCCAAATGGAGCCGGAAAATCCACTACGATGCGTATGGTAACAGGTTATCTGCCACCAACTTCAGGTGAAGTCGAAATTGATGGAATAAACGTGGTAGAAAATCCAATTCTAGCTAAACAAAAAATTGGTTATCTTCCTGAGTCTGCACCTTTATATTCAGATATGACAGTTTCATCGTTTTTGTCTTTTGCTGCAGAAATAAGAGGTAAAAAATCAACAGATGTAGAATCTGCGATTGAAACGTGTTTTTTAGAGCCTGTTAAAAATCAGAGTATAGACACCTTATCAAAGGGGTACCGACATAGAACATGCCTCGCCCAATCTATACTTCACGATCCAGAGATATTAATCCTTGATGAGCCAACTGATGGTCTTGATCCTAATCAGAAGCAGGAAGTTAGAAACCTAATTAAAAGAATGGGAGAAGATAAAGCAATTATCTTTTCTACTCACATATTAGAGGAGGTTGAAGCCGCCTGTACAAGAGCGATTATCATTGATCAGGGTAGCGTTGTCGCTGATGGGACCCCTGAGCAACTTAAAGGAAAGTCAAAAGCAGCAGGTCTTTTAAGTGTTAGTATAACGGGTATGGCTGGTAGTGGAATTTTATCTGAAATCAGATCCTTGCGTGATGTGACAGATGTTACTGAGCTTAGTTCTACTGATAGCTCATTTAAAGGTGAGGTTTATTCTTCAAAGAAAAACAATTCTCTATCTGAGGATGTTTTTAATTTGTGCAAAGACAAAGGGCTGCTTTTACAGGAGTTAAAAATAGAGGAGGGTAGATTGGATGATGTTTTTAGAGAAATAACTGTTGCTGATACCAAAATAGATAAAGAGCCTAAAGCTACCAAAGAGGAACAGTAATTTATCAATAAAAATCAATTAATATTATACTTGATATGAACGCTTTAAAAAATATTAGCATTGTATTTAAAAGAGAGCTTAAGGCTCAGTTTAACTCAATGTTGGCTTATGTATTTATTGTAATCTTCGTATTACTTTCAATGTCTTTAACTTTTTTATTAGATGATTTTTTTGCGCCCAATGCGCAGGATGCGTCATTAGAATTTTCATTCTTCCGCTGGCCAATGTGGTTGTTAATGTTTCTTGCTCCTGCTGTTGGAATGAGGTTATGGGCTGAAGAGCAAAGAACTGGTACCATAGAGCTCCTTTTGACAATGCCTATATCAGTGTGGCATGCAATTGTTGGTAAGTTTCTTGCAGCATTATCTGTTATAACGATTGCCATATTATGCACCTTTCCAGTTGTTTTGACGGTTGCCTACTTAGGGGACCCAGATAATGGAACTATATGGGGTGGCTATATTGCTTGTATTTTTTATGGTGCAGGAGCCCTTGCAATAACTTGTGCTGTAAGTGCCTTAACAAGAAGTTCAGTTGCGTGTTTAATAATTGCTTTGTCGATTTGCTTTGGGCAATTGCTGATAGCAATACCACCTGTTCTTGAGTACGCTGCGGATAATTGGAATGGTGCCGTTGCGGATATTCTAGGCTCACTCGGCACATGGTCTCATTACACCGAAATGAAAAGAGGTGTCATCTCACTTGCAAACGTAGTGTTTTATTTGTCTATGATCGCCTTTTGTCTTTTTTTAACCAGTGTCGTAATCAAGTCCAAAAGGGCATAAAAATTTATTAAATATCATGTCTTCCGAAAACGAAAATTTAGCTAAAAGTAAATCCTTGGTTTGGTTGTACTCGGGTATAGGAGTAGTTCTGTCTTTTGTGATTTTAGTTGTTCTTAATTTAATTGTATCAACTTCAATCCCTGTGAAGTTGGATCTAACAGAGGATAAAGTTCATACATTATCCAAAGGAACTAAAGATCTCTTAAGTGGATTAGATACACCTGTTGTCATGTCATTCTTTGTTTCCAAGGATAAGGATAATATGCCTCCAGAACTGATTCCATTTACAAAAAGAGTTGAATCATTATTAAAGCAGTATGAAAGAGGAGCTAATAACCAATCAATTGAAATTGAAAGAGTAGATCCTACACCGGATTCCGAAGCTGAGGATAGAGCGAAGTTGAATAATCTCCAAGAGATACCAGGCAGAATGAATGAGCCTGCTTACCTTGGTTTAACGGTGACTTGCCTTGACAGAAAATCAACGATTCCATTTATTCATCCACAAAGGGAGCAAATGTTGGAATATGACATATCTCGAGCAATTGTAGAAGTAACTCGAGAAAGTTCTCCAAAAGTTGGGATCATCAGTGCTCTTCCTGTTCAAGGTGGCCCTGCCTCTCCTTTTCCTCAACCAGGCCAAGGCCAACAAAATAGACCGTGGCAGTTTTACACGCAATTAAAGCGTGATTATGATCCTGATCCCACAGAATTTGGAAGCAACCTAGTAGATTTGGGAATGGATGTTGAAGAAATACCAGCAGACATGGATGTTGTTTTACTCATTCATCCTGCAGGAATTTCTGATCAAGCTCAGTTTGCCTTAGATCAGTTTCTATTATCTGGGGGGCAGATTATCGCTTTTTTAGACCCATTCAGTGCAGTGGCTGCCCAGTCCCAGCCTCAACGTCAACCACAGTTTGGTGGAGCACCACAAGCTCCCGGTATTCCCACATCATCAAATATGACTAAGCTTTTAAGTGCTTGGGGTGTTAGCTT
>JACETS010000113.1 GCA_013911195.1 Verrucomicrobiales bacterium
ATTTTTTTAATTAATGTCAAGAAGCTCACATTTAATTAATTAGATGCATTTTTGGGTGAATTTATTTATGATTACCACTAAGTAAGTAACTAACTCCTTTATGAACAAAGAATCAGCTCCTCAAAACCCCAAAGGTAATGCTATGGATCTTGAAGATTGGGAAGAGGATTTGCTGAGAAGGTATCCGGAGGGATCTACAAATACCGAGGGTAAAGAAAAGGAACAATTTCGCGATTATGAAGCTGAGGTAAGGCCTGAAGTGAAAGAGTTTTATCGACTAAACCACAAACATCAAACACTTGATTTTGCCAGATCAAAAAAAGAGGACTTCACTCAACTCAATAGACGGAAGATGACAGTCTGGCAAGCGATCGAGTTTCTTAACGAGCTTATTGATGACAGTGATCCTGATATAGAGCTGCCGCAAATTGAACATATTCTTCAAACAGCGGAGGCGATTCGTAAAGATGGTCATCCGCGTTGGTTTATTCTTACCGGATTAATTCATGATCTTGGTAAAATATTATGCCTGTTTGGTGAGGAGCAGTGGGCTGTGGTCGGTGATACTTTTCCCCTTGGCTGCAAGTTTTCAGAAAAAATAGTTTTCCATGAATTTTTCTCAGCCAACTCAGATTTTAATAACCCTAATTACTCCAGTGAACTTGGTATTTATCAAGAAGGCTGCGGCTTATCTAATGTCACAATGTCTTGGGGGCATGATGAGTATCTATATCATGTTGTAAAAGATTACTTACCTGATCCGGCTTTATATATGATTAGGTACCATTCTTTTTATCCAGCTCATAAAGAAGGTGATTATTCTTATTTGATGAATGATCATGATAAGGAAATGTTTTCATGGGTACGGGCTTTTAATCCTTATGACTTGTATACAAAGAGTGAGGAGAGAGTAAATGTCGAAGAGCTTCGACCATTTTATGATGATCTCATTAATGAATTTTTACCCGGAACACTTTCATGGTAACAAAATTGTCTATTCTTTTTCTTTTTGTTATATCGTTATCCGTAAAAGGCGCTGAAAAATCCCCTCTATTGGTTCAGGGACATGCCCATAATGATTATTATCATAAAAGGCCCCTCGAAGATGCGCTCGAATGTTTTTTTTGTAGCATTGAAGTGGATGTTTTTTTAAAGGATGGGAAATTTTTAGTGGGCCATGATAGAGACGAGCTTAGAGAGGATCGAACATTAGAAAGGCTTTACCTTGACCCTTTAAAGAAAAGGGTGCTAGAGGGTAAGGGGTATGTCTATAAAGAGAAAAAAAGAATTACTCTTTTTATAGATATCAAGTCAGATGGTAAGGAGGCTTACGCTGTGCTTAGGAAGCTCTTAAAAGATTATAATAATATCGTTAGTGGATTGGTGGACGGCGTGTGGAAGGAGAGAGCTGTGGATATTGTTGTTAGTGGCAACCGAGCAAAAGAAATGATTGCGAATGATTCAACCAGAAGGGTTGGGATTGATGGCCGGATCTCTGATTTTGGGAGTAATCAATCAAATCATTTGATGCCTATAATCAGCGATAGATGGAGTTCTCATTTCAATTGGAGAGGTGAGGGGACCTTTTCAGACAAAGAGAAAACCAAACTCAAAAGAATGATTCAAAGGGCCCACAAGAAGGGGAGAAGAATTCGATTCTGGGCAACTCCTGATAAAAAATCGGTATGGAGAGAACTTGAAGAGGTAGGAGTCGATCTTATTAATACAGACGATCTCAAAGGGCTTTCTGATTTTATCAGAACTTATAATAAAAAATGATATTATAGATTTGTTAAAATTTTGGCTCTTCCTTTTTAGCTGTCTAAGGTAAATTTACCTTCCGCATCAAGAATTGAATCAACCTTAGCAACAATTAGCGGGTCTGTTTCATTAATGACTGATTTGTCCTTTTCAGGATAATCGAAAACATTTAAGACATGCCTGAGTGTTTCAATTCTTCCCCTTCTCTTATCTTCACTTTTCACAACAACCCACGGGCAATGTTTTGTGTTTGTACGGGTGAACATTTCATTTTTGGCTTCCGTATAATCGTCCCACTTGCGCTGGGCTTCCCTATCAATGGGTGAGAGTTTCCATCTTTTTAGTGGGTTAGTTTGCCGTTGTTCAAACCTTCGGGCCTGTTCTTCTCTGCTCACTGATAAATAAAACTTCAAAAGAGTAGTACCACTTTGAACCAACATGCGTTCAAACAATGGTACGTTTTCTAAAAAGTGCTCGTAGTCATCAGTTGAACAGAAATCCATCACTCTCTCAACTCCTGCACGATTGTACCATGATCGATCAAAGAACACCATTTGTCCTTTAGAGGGCAAGTGTTTTACGTAACGCTGAAAGTACCACTGACCTCTTTCGTCTTCCGTGGGTTTCTCAAGTGCAACAATATTTGCCCACCTTGGATTGAGATGCTCCATGAACCTTTTTATTGTACTACCTTTACCGGCAGCATCTCTTCCCTCAAAGATGATGAGTACCTTCTGACCAGATTCCTGGATCCAGTTGTGAAGCTTTACCAGCTCAATTTGCAATCCAAGCTTTTGTTTATAGTATTCCTCCATATCCATACGCTTTTCGTAAGGATATTTTTGCTCATTGAAATACTCTTTGATGATATCGGAAGTAATATTCTGTTCAGATGAAATTGGTTTAGCATTTTTTATCTCTGCATAAAGTTCACCAAATTCAGGTGAGTCCATCAAGTAATCACTCCAGTACTTGGGATAGTTGTTAGATGGATTATTTTCTAATGTCGGGGCCATTGATGATTAAATATATTAACTTTCGTTCTGGATGGATGAAAAATTTTAAAATTTTCTTACTAATTGTACAAATGTCTTCTTTTTTCCTTGGGTTACAACCGATGAAATAATGAATTTTAATTGGATGTTAGAAAAATAAAAACATCTAAACATGCTTTACGAGTGTTGAGATCTCCATAAGTTGTTAACATATAATACCTATGACAGTGAGAGGAGATATGTATAAATCGACAATTTCGTTTATTTGTGCACTCTTAATCGTTTCCACTTGGATCCTCAATCAAGAGGTGATCTCTTCGGAGAAAGGTAAGAGTCTTTGGTCGTTAAAAAAGATATCCTCCGTCGAGCCTCCGATCATCGAGGAAGATTCATGGTCCAGTAACGCGATTGATAAATTTATCCTAAAGAGACTTCAGGACAGTCAAATCAAACCAAATCCTTCTGCTGAAAAATTAACAATTATTAGAAGGGTCAGTTTTGACCTTTTGGGACTGGCTCCTAGCAGAGAAAATATAGAAAATTTTCTAGCTGATAATTCTTCAGATGCCTATGACAAGGTCTTAGATAAACTACTATCAAGTCCGCATTATGGAGAGAGGTGGGGAAGGCATTGGCTGGATGTTGCCAGATTTGGAGAAAGTCACGGTTATGAAAGCGATAATGAAAGGCCCCATGCATGGACATATAGAGATGCGGTGATCAGAGCCTTTAATCAGGATTTACCATTCGATAGCTTTGTTAAATGGCAGGTCGCAGGGGACATTCTTGAGCCCAAAGACTCTTTGGCGGTGACTCTTACTGGTTTTCTTAGTGCTGGATCTACAGTTACGAATGTCGATGGGGTTGATAGAGAAAAAGCTAATTATGATAAGATGGATGATATTGTTTCAGCAACGGGTTCGGCTTTTCTTGGGTTAACGGTTGGATGTGCAAGATGCCATGATCATAAGTATGATCCGATCTCGCAGAAAGATTATTATAAAATGGTTGGATTTTTTCTGCCTGGCCGAGAGGGAGACAGACAGGTCGAAATTGGAGAACCAGGTTCAAAGGTTAAAGCCATGGTTTGGAATGGTGGGAAAAAACGGTCTAACCCAATTCTTAAAAGAGGAGATGTTGAACAAAAGGGAGAGGACGTCGGTATTGGTGTATTAACGGCTTTAAGTGAAAATGACGGAGATACTAAAGAATGGATTAACCAGGATGAATTAAATAAAAGCGATGGACGAAACGCACTGGCCCATTGGCTTACAGACCCTGCAAAGGGATCAGGGTATTTGTTGGCCCGGGTGATCGTTAATCGGATATGGCAACATCATTTTGGGGAAGGTTTGGTTAAAACGAGTAATAATTTCGGTCAAGTTGGTGATGAACCAAGCCATCCAGAATTGCTTGATTGGCTTGCACTGCAGTTAATGAATGAAGGCTGGAAAATAAAACCTATTCATAAACTGATTATGAAAAGTTCTACCTACTTGCAGAGTGTGGACTGGGATCAAAATAGATATGAAATTGATCCGGAAAATAAGCTGTACTGGAGAAAGAAGCCCCGCCGGCTTGAAGGAGAAATTATCAGAGACTCAATAATGAATACTGCTGGTACATTAAACAGAAAACTTTTCGGGCCAAGCGTAAAGCCTTGGGTGTCTAAGGACGCGATTAATACCGGGTCTACTAATAAATGGCCTGTGAACGTCAAGGATGGACCTAATACATGGAGAAGAAGCATTTATGTGTTCATGAGGCGATCCATGAGAGTTCCTTTTTTTGAAGTGTTCGATGTTCCTGATGGCATGCAAAGCAGGGGAGTTCGGGAACTGACCACCGTTCCAACACAGGCACTCATGTTGTTGAATAATCAGTTTGTCCGTAACCAGGCTTCACTTTTTGCAGATAGGATAAAGAAAAATGTAGGAGAGAAAGATCTTGCAAGTTTTGTTGAGGAAGCCTATTGGCTGGCTCTTTCAAGATCGCCGACAGAGAAAGAGGTTAATGCCAGTATCGGATTGTTGGGCAATGAAGGACAAAGTTTAGAAAACTTTTGCCACATATTATTCACCCTGAATGAATTTTGTTATGTTGACTAATCAGAAGGAAAACCTTTCAAGGCGAGATTTGTTAAAGAAGTCAGGATGTGGCTTTGGCTCCCTAGCTCTCTCCGCGATGATGGCTCAGGAAGGATTGCTTGGGGAAACCAAATCCTCTCCATTTATTCCAAGTAGGCCTCATTTCGCCTCCAGAGCCAAGAGTGTGATATTTCTTTTCATGTATGGTGGACCAAGTCATGTGGATCTATTTGATTACAAGCCCTCTCTTGAGAAGTATTCAGGCAAGAGTGTAAATGACGTGGTTAAAACCAAAGGAGCTCGAAGCGGTGGAGTGCTTTTCCCATCACCCTATAAATTTGATAGATATGGAGAGAGTGGTCATTGGGTATCTGATAGATACCCGCATCTATCAAAGGTCATAGATAATACGGCAATGCTTCGAGGTGTATATGGTCACTCCATAAGCCATGCTCCTGCACTTTTCGAGGTTAATACTGGGATGATTAGGACTGGCTTTCCAAGTTTAGGATCTTGGGTAAATTACGGGCTGGGTACTGAAAATCAGGATCTGCCAGGATTTGTCGTGATGTATGACTACAGGGGTGGGCCCATCGGAGGTGCCCCTAACTGGGGTTCTGGATTTTTGCCTGGGGCCTTTCAAGGGACTCCAGTGAGATCAAAAGGAACGCCCATCCTGAATTTGAACAAGCCTCAGGATGTTAAAAACCACAGTCAAAGAGAGCTTTTAGATTTCGCTGGAAAGATGAACCAGATTCATTCAAAAGATCGTCCCGCCGAGGCCTCTCTAGAGGCCAGAATACAATCTTTTGAGCTTGCCTATCGGATGCAGTCAGCTGCCCCTGGTGCGCTTGATTTAAATAGTGAGAGTGAGCATACCAAAAAACTGTACGGTATCGAAAAAGGAAATCCGGGCGAGTATTTTGGGACCCAATGCCTGATGGCTAGAAGGTTGGTAGAGCGCGGAGTTCGATTCGTTCAGTTGTATTCTGGAGGTGGGCACGGGGATAATAACTGGGATGCTCACGGTAGTATTACCGGGAACCATAACAAACATTGTGCTGCCACGGACCAACCTATAGCAGGTTTAATTAGAGATTTAGAACAAAGAGGAATGCTTGATGAAACCCTTATAGTGTGGGGAGGAGAATTTGGAAGAACTCCTCATAAGCAGGGAGGTTCGGGTAGAGATCATCATCCGTTCGGATTTACCATGTGGATGGCAGGTGGAGGAATCAAAGGAGGGGCAAGCTACGGTGAAACCGACGAAATTGGTTACCATGCTTCAGTTGACAGAACATCAATACATGATGTTCATGCAACCATTCTACACTTGATGGGAATTGACCATGAGCGTCTAACGTATCATTTCAGTGGTAGAGACTTTCGACTAACTGACGTGTCCGGAAATGTTATCCACGATGTGATCGTTTGATGTCGACTGGTCAATCTTGAATTTATTTTGTTTTCAATCGTCTGCGAGCTGATAGAATCGCACCATGCTTAAACTCAAAATATATTTTATTGGACTGGTTTTACTTTTCTTCACGAATATGCAATCCATTGCTGACGAACAAGATGGCTTCGTTTCGATTTTTGATGGGAAAACCTTGAAAGGATGGCGCAGTGCACCAGATACAACTTATGAACCTTGGTCTGTTAAAGATGGAGTCATAAGGGGTGAGGGGCAAGAGGACAGGCTCATATACCTTGTCTACTCTGAGAATGAATCGCTAAAAGATTTTGAGCTTAAATTTCAATACAAAATGGTAACCAAAGGAAATACCGGTGTGGAGATTAGGACTCGACCTGATAAGACCAATAAAAGACCCTTTGAAGGCTATCATGCAGACATCGGCCATGTTGGTATCGGGCCAGGTGTCCTCGGTGCATGGGATTTTCATTTTGGTGCCGGGACCCGTCGCGAGTTTCCATGTCCAAGAGGAACACGTTTAGTAATTGATAGCGAGGGTAAAGGGAAGAGTGAGAAGATTAAAGATGCCATCAAACTTGATGAGATAAAGCGTCATGATTGGAATAGCTGTAGGATTTTAGCCAAGGGTAATTTTTTTCAATTGTGGATCAATAATAAGCTGGCTTCAGAGTTCACAGACAATATCAAAAAAGGGCAGCTCGAGAAGGGATTTATTGGCCTTCAACTGCATGATAAAGGCATGGTCGTGGAGTTTAAGGATATATACTTGAAAACTCCTTAATTCGCTCAAATACCTTTTTTCTTAGGCCTATTTTTCATTGGTCAGGATTAAAGGTGAGTGGTAAATTATATCATGAAGAAACTGATCCCGTTAGTTTTTATAGGTGTCTTGTTTGTAGGATGTAAAGATCAAGATAAAGAATCTCCAGAAGATAAAACTACTAATAATTCCTCACAAGCCATTGAGGAAGGGCCTGATTTAAGTGGTATTGAATATAATTTATCAGGGGATTCAGCGTTTATCACAAAATGCACACGAGTTGGTCAGGTTATTGTTCCAAGTGTTATTGAAAATGTTGCCGTCACTGGAATTGAAAATAATGCATTTTTTGGAAACGTTGGAATGACTTCTCTTGTTTTACCGGACACCCTAGCTTCCATTGGTAATTCTGCTTTCAGAGGATGCATTGGTATCACAGATATAACCATTCCTCCTAATGTTAAAAGTATTGGCGTCTCTGCATTTAGTGGATGCCGTAAACTTAGGACGGTTAAGTTCCTTGGGCATGCTCCAGAAGATGCTAAGTATATGTTCAAGGATGCACCTGCTACTTTATATTTTGATCCAGGAAAAGAGGGTTGGGACAAGCCGTTTGGTGGAAGGCCCATTAAACCAATGAAAGATTTTCCTGGCTAGAATATATTTAGTCTATGCTAATCAACTGTCCTATATGCTCAACGGCGATTGAGGTAAATGAAGATCACGCTGGTCTTAAGGGTAGATGCGTTCAATGTAATGCAAAATTTATAATTCCTTCGGGACCTGATCAAGAAATTGAAATTCTTGAAGTTGGACAGAAGCCCGAGGAAGCTGTAGTGAATGAGGCCCCCGAGACCAGTTCGCCTCCAGTTCTAAAAATGCCAGCAGCTCCGGCATATACCCCTCCCAAGACTGTTGTTATAAAAAAATCAGGATCGCCTATGGGGATGTTAGTTCTAGTAGTGTTGATTGCTCTCTGTGGGATAGGGTTTTATTTGGTTAAAAGCGGTAAAATGATCCAAATTTCTAGTGGTGATGCTGACGGAAATAAAACAGTCGTAACCAAAAAGATATACGTTCAGGCCTCAGGTAAAAATTCGAAAGACGATAAGAAGGCAATTGTAGAAGAACAAGCAAGTTCTCTTGATGAAAATACACCTTTTGAACTACCGGATTCCATCGATGAGACATTTGAACTCTCTGATAGAAACAAAGAAAG
>JACETS010000114.1 GCA_013911195.1 Verrucomicrobiales bacterium
GATAACAACATCCGGATCAGGGTTATATTCTGATGGAATATTATCATCTACTTTATTAGGAACATTAGGAGATTTGATTATTTTAGGCTCTGGGGGCTTCTTAAATTCTTCTCTATATTGTCTCAATTTTAATGCAGTATCTATTTCATTAGATTTCGTTAAAGCCAGCTGTATTTCTGCGAGACCACGATCAGCCAGATACAAAGCCTCTCCGTCCCTACTTCTTTTCAAGTTATTAACTCGTTTGATAAATTCATCATATTGGACCCGCATTTTTTTTACATAATCTGGGGCGGATTCGATATCTTTAGAACGACGTGTATCATTAGCTTTAATTCGTTTAATTTCACCCTCTAGAGATTTCACAGCCCTTACCGCACCGATTTTGACCATTCTAGCTCTTGCTACCCCGAGAGCATCAGAGTATTTTTCGTTTAATTTTAAAATGTAGCCAGAGTGTTGATTTTTGTTTTCATCAATTGAGTTTTTGTACTTTATGAGAGGATCGAGCTGATCACCTGACAAAAAATCAGGCTTCAAATTTTTAGCATTACTAAGGGTTGGAACATTGATAAACAGCAATAAAGTGAATGCAAAAACAGAAATTTCTCTCATTAAATGGGTAAAAAGTTTAATATTTTTTAAAAAAGACATTTCAAAGTAAATAGCGAAACCAACTCAATTAGTTTTCTATAATTTTGTTATTATTATAATGTGCGTTTTTATCATGATTTGATCAAATGAAATTCGTTTTTCTTCTTAATTATCTTCATATGAAGCTAATCTCTCGAGGCCTTCGGATCGAAACTTCTCTTCCCAATTCTGTATCTTTTCAGGCTTAAAAATTAATGATTTTAAATCCTCGAGCAGCAAGTAGACACAAGGAACGAGAATTAGTGTTATAAAAGTCGCAAATAAAATTCCAAAGCCTAGTGATATAGCCATTGGGATCAAAAATTTTGCCTGAAGATCAGTTTCAAAAAGCATAGGGCTTAAACCTGCGAAGGTTGTAAGAGATGTTAAAACTATGGGCCTAAATCTGGCAGCACCTGCTTCCCAAGCAGCCTCGACTATTGATTTTCCTCTAATTCTATGGCGATTAACATAATCAACTAGAACCAAGCTATCATTTACAACAACACCTGATAACGCCACTATTCCGCACATTGACATAATGCTGATATTGGCACCCATCAATATATGACCAAGAATCGCTCCAACTATTCCAAACGGTATAACACTCATCACTATACCGGGTTGAATATAAGAGCCCAATGGTATTGCCATTAGAACAAAAACAACCAATAGAGCAAACAATGAACTTGTTTGTAATTCTTCCATACTTTGCGCTTGATCTTTTTGCTCTCCGTAAAACTCATATTTGATTCCAGGATACAATTCACTAAATTCTGATAACGTATTATTTTCCAAATTCCTTCTAGCCTGGTTAGCATTCGCATTTGGATTACCTCGATCAATGTCAGCGGCTATACGAATAGCACGAAGACGTTCAGTTCTTCTAATAACTGATTTACTCCTTCCTTCCTCTAGCTCAACCAGAGAGGACAATGGTACCTTATTACCACTTTTCGTTCTAATTTTCATTGTTTCAACATCATCTATTGAAAGCCTATCTTTTTTAGGATACCGAACCATTACTTTAACCTCATCCCTACCTCTTTGTAATCGTTGTACCTCTTCACCATAAAAAGCCTGTCTCATTTGTTTTCCTACATCTGATAGACGTAGACCAGTTGATTCTCCCTCTGGTAGTAAGGATTTCAAAGATACCTGCCTTTTACCCAAAACATTTGAATCACTTATATCAATAATCCCCTCAATTTCTGACAGTTTACGTTTTACTAATTCTGTTGCTGCTAATAAATCCTCCATGTTGTCTCCTGATAACTCAAGATCTATGGCATTACCTGAACCCGCAGACTGACTTTGAAAGGATACCTCAGAGGCAGCCGGAATTGCTCCTGTAATTTCTCGCCACTCTGCAGCAAGCTCTCTAGCCGTGACACTTCTGTCAGAACCAGGTAATATTTCGATAGCGACTTCTCCTAAGTTATCTCCAGTCGGTGTAATCGGACTGAAACCAGTTTTGAAAGGTTGGCTGCCAACAGTTGCCAACATATTTTTTATAAGAGGCTCTCCATATTTCTCACGATAGTTTTGATCTAATTTTTTTGCCGCCTCCTCTATTTTTAATACCGCTTCCGAAGTTGATTCGAAAGCAACTCCTTCGATCATTTTAACCTTCGTTGAAATTATTTCAGCTTCTACCTCTGGAAAGAATTCCCACTTTATCCTTTCCCCAACAATCAATCCCACAGAAATAAGAAAGAGCGAAACAAAGACTGTGACCACGATATATCTGCCCTGCAGCGCCAATTTTAAAATCGGTCTATAAATTCTATCCACAAAAATTTCCATTCCATCAGAAACCTTAGTTTGAAATCTTAGTATTATGTTTTGTTTTTCATTCGGCTTGATTGGTTTTAATAAAGCCAAATGAGCCGGTAAAATTAATTTTGATTGAACCAAAGAAAATAAAAGAGTTGGAATTACTATCCATGGAATATTTCTCCATATTTTACCACTGACACCACTAATCCCAAGCATCGGAGTAAAAGCAGCAGCCGTTGTTAAAACTCCAAAAATAACCACAATCCCAACTTCATGTGTCCCCCTCCATGAAGCAAGTTTGGGACACTCTCCTGCACGCATCCGTTTGAAAACATTTTCACCAACCACAATAGCATCATCAACAACAATTCCTAACACTAATATAAAAGCAAAAAGAGTTATCATGTTTATGGAAATATCCGTGTAAGGCATCATCCATATAGCCCCAGTAAAAGACACTGGAATACCAAGTGTCACTAAAACAGCCAAACTAGGTCTCAGAAAAAGTGAGAGGATAATTAGCACAAGAATCAAACCCCAAATCGCATTCTTTTTTAGCAAATTAAGCCTCCCCTTCAGATACTTTGAATTATCATTCCAAATTTCTATAGAAACATCAGCTGGCAGATCATTACGAATTAACTGCAGATAGGATATCGCTGCATTAGCAACCTTTAAGGTATCTTCATTACCCACTCGAAATACTTGAAGAGTTGCAGCATTTTTCCCATTAAACCTACTCGTAAGGTCAACATCTTCAAAACCATCAATTACACTTGCAATGCTAGATAGAGGAACAACTGTTCCATCAGCTCGAGATATAATAGCAATACCTTCAAACTGCTCGGCATTATAACGCTTTGATTCCGTTTTTATAAGTATTTCACCCGCTTCAGTTCTCACGGCACCACCAGGCAAATCTATTGATGAGGCTCTCACAGCGCTCGCAACATCATCAAACGAAACACCATATGCATTCATTGAATCCTCGGATAGCTCAATTGATATTTCATAAGGACGAATACCTGATAACTCAACTTGGCTCACTCCTGCCTCTCCACCAAAAGACGATATAAATTTATCCAACCAATTATCTGGTTTTTGCGGAACATATGACAACATACCATCCCTAATTCTGTCGGCATATCCCCTCAAAGTTTGCTCATTAGCATCTGCTGAAATCGCTACTGTTAAAACCTGATTCTTAATTAACACCTCCTCGTAAACAGGTGACTCAATATTTTCAGCAAAGTTATCTATCGCATCCACTCTCGTTTTCATGTCATCAAGAACATCTCTTACCTTGGAATCACCGGAAACTTCGACATACACTACACCATAGGAGTTAGCCGCAGTTGACCTCATCACATCTATACCCTGCAAATCTCTAAGTGCCTCCTCAATCGGAATACAAACACCTTTTTCAACTTCTTCTGGAGTTGCTCCAGGGTATGGAATACTTACTGATACAACATTAGTCGAAGTCTCAGGAAATATTTCTTTTTTTAGTTTTAGCCACGTAGAAATACCAGCCAGTAAAACCAAAGCCATTATAAAATTGGCCGCTACGTTATTGCGAGAGAACCACTTTATTAAATTACGCATTAGCTTTATTGATCAAAAAATTAAAACTAATTGTTTTGTAGTCTTTCCTGATAGACTTCCACCTTCATTCCATCAATCGCATTTGATACTGGAGTTGTAATCACCAAATCCCCATTCACAATTCCACCACTGACAATAACAATATCTTTGCTCGATCTTATAATCTTTATTTCTCGAATCGAAATAGTTTCATCTTCATTAACAACAAATATTTTATTTCTATCATAAAGAGCGCTTCGAGGCAGTGAGTAGGTTCCTTCTAAAATTTTTCCAAATATTTTGGCTTTCAGATAAACGCCTGGAACTAGGAATTTTTTATTTAATGGTGTGTTTTCAATCGCAGCTACAAGAAATATTGATTGGCTAGTTTGATCAACCTTAGATTCACTTCTAAGTAAATTACCATTCCAAGTGTAAGATATCCCTGAAATTTCGGTCTCAAAAATAACTTTGGATGATTTATTCACATCAACAAAATCAAATTCATTTATAGATACAGGTAACCTTACTTCATAAAGATCTGCGCTATATAGTGAACCAACAACAGTTCCCAAAGTAAGCAGAGAACCTAATTCAACATTTGTTCTTTCAATTTTAGATTCGTAAGGACTTCTTATTTTTGTTCTCTCGAGATCTCGCTCTGCTTTCTCTAGTCCAGCCTTAGCTGAAACCACTCTTGCTAGTGCACTTTCCAACTGGGGCTTTCTAAGGACAAGATCATTGGGTTCTTTCCCTTTCCCTAAAACTTTCCAATCTCTTAAGGCTTGTTCGGACAATGCATTTTCTTTTGATAGAGCAAGTTTTGCGTCTGCTAATTCCGCCATAGTCTTGGCCTGTACGGCTTCATAATCAGAACTATCAATTTCAAGAATAACCTCATTATCTTGAAATCTTTGACCCACTTCAAATTTTGGCGACAAAAAATTGACCTTTCCACTAACCTCAGAAGCTAAGTGAGTAACTTGCATTGGATTAACTACTCCCTGCGATTCAATGATTACTTGATAGTCACTATTTTGAGCTCTCCAGACTTTAACAACCGGCAAAATCGCCTCTTTTTTTATAGTATCTGCAACTGGTTTTGTAACCACAAGAAGAGAGAAAATAAGTACACCAATGGAACCTATTATAATGATGGTAATAATTTGAGCCCACTTTTTCATTGTTTTTGTGCAGTCCCCCCTAGACTTAAATGTAAGTTAATTCGATTTTCCAAACGCATCCTCTCCAGCTCTAGGACCTGTGAACTGACACTCAACATCTGCCTTTGACTTAGCAAAAGGTTAGTTGAAGTACCAATTCCACTTTTATATTCCAAAAGAGCTCGTTTGTATGAATCGGTAGAATTTTTTTTGGCAGCAGTAAGCGCTTCCCATCTTTTTTTCAAAACTACTTCGTTGTCCAAACACGTTTCAACATCTTTAAGAGCCTCAAGGTATGTGTTTTTATAATCGAGCAGCGAATCAGATTGGTTGATTTGCCTTATTTTTAAATTAGCAAGAACTTCTCCACCACGGAATAATTGGGCTCCAGTTTGACCTGCCAAGCTCCAAACAGTAGCAGTTGAATCAGCAATATATCTTAAAGATTCAGTCGCGGTGCCAGTATTACCAGTCAGGGAAATTTGAGGTAATAATGCAAGCCTAGCTTCCTTGATTCGCCTGTCAGATGCCGCCAATCTTCGCTCCGCCGCCTTAATATCAGTTCTACGAAATAACAAATCTGAAGGAAGACCTGGTGGCGGAGGCGGAGGCATTGGAGGAAGACTACCCTCAGCACTAAGTTTACCACTTGGATAACGACCCATCATAATTTCTAGCTGTCTAATTGCGGCTCTGGTTTGTGCTCTTCTATCAATAAGCAAGGCTTCAGCAACTTTTACATCTGAAACAGCCAAATAAACCTGGGATGCTTTTGCATTACTTGAATCATAGGCCTGTTGAATTATCTTCTGAGACTCTTTGAAGCTTTCTAAACTACTTTCCGAGAGGGCTACTTGTTGTCTGGAGCCAAGAATTGCAAACCAAATCTTAGCAGTTTGAGCTGCAAGTGAGTTTTGAATACCCTGAAGAGTTTCATAGGTGGCTTCAAATTGAGCAATGTCAGCTTCTTGGCCCGCTTTAATGCGACCCCAGAGATCAATTTCCCACTGCATATCTAGGGATAAACCGAAGGCATTGAAAAGTGACTTTGAAAGTTGAGGGTCATCAGTATCAAAGGGCAGACCTAAGAAAGCCTGTTGATTCCTTTGCCCGCCAACTCCGCCACTAAACTTTGGAAACTTATTAGAACCACTTATTCTTGCATTGGAAGCAGCTCTCTGAACATTGTTTGCAGCTTTTTTGATATCAATATTGTTATTAAGAACCTCTTTAATGAGACCACTTAATATCTTATCGTTTGATATTTCTTTCACCCAATCATGCGTAGATGGAGCTTCTTGGAGCTTTGATGAATAGACCGAAGGAGCTGTAAAAATTCGATCCTTAGGATTGGTGAGTGGTGGTGATTTTGCAACACACCCAAAAAAACTGAACATCAATATTAAAACAATTGCACATTGAACGATTGAAGAATTAATAATGAAGTTCCTAAATTGAAGATTCATTTTTTTAAGATGCATTCATCCCCATTAAAAGAAACGAAACCAACTCGCTTTTTAATACCTCTGTAGAATTAAGATCGAAGCGACCTTCTGAAATAAGTAACAGGTTTTCATAATGGAATAACGAATGAGCCAATGCTCCTGCCATAAACATAATTTTGAGATGTGCAGAATTTGAATCAATATTCGGCAATGCTTTAGTAAGAGCCCTCACAAACTGAGCAAGCACCTCAGGAAATTGTTTTATAATAATAGAGGAGACTCGCTCATCTCTGGATGCTATACAGCGGCTGATTAATTTGTAATATTTATTGTCACCATCATTTTCTGAGTCACTAATATCAAACACAGGATCAATAAAGGCATGAATAATTTTTCTTATTGAGTCCTGCTTGGTGTAATCAATAAGACTTAATAAACTTAAACGCCTTTCATTTACCGGCCTAACAACATCATCAACAACAGCACCAATAAGCTCTTCCTTTGATCCAAAATGATAATTAACCGAGGCCAGATTTACATTTGCCCGATCTGTAATCGTTCTTAGAGAGACAGAATCAAAGCCCCTATCCGCAAAAAGCTCACCTGCTACAACAAGTAATCGCTCCTTAGTGAGACCAGCGGCTCGGCTATCTATAGGGACTTCATTTGCAATCATTGGTCTAAAATAATCAAACAAACGTTTGAATGGCATTATTTAGGCCCAATAGGAACGATTTCAACGATTATTTAGATTTAAAATAATAATCATTATTTCAGACGTTTTGATGTTTAATTAATCCAAAATAATTTGAAGCCTATCAATTTGATTTCATATTAGTTCAATCAATAATTAAGAGAATGCCTAAACAATTTTCATGGGAAAAACAATTTACTGATACTTTCCAAAAATCCACAGTGAAGTACAAGGATGGAAATAGAGATCTGGATAAATTCTTCGAAGAAATAGACCTCGAATATTTTAATGACATTGGTTATCAGCCAAGAGAATTTTTTGATTTTGTTGAGGACCACTGTGATGTAGGCGCACCAAGCCCCGAGACTGCTTTATTAATTGCCTCCGTAAGAAGAGATTTTTTCTTAGTGATCCAGAAAGGAAAATGGAGTGAAAATCAAATTACCTCTAGAGACTTACCACCGAGAGAGGAAAAATTAGGCGGCATATCTTGGCTACCTAGAATTATCACCAAAGCTAAAGCAAAATTAAGGGGAGAATTACACCCTGATATAATGTTTTGCTGTCAGGGTGATATGAATTTTTTGTCTAACCATGACATACACCCAGCCGACTTCCTTCGAATGGTATGGGCAGCTAATGACGATGATGAAAAAATCTTGAATTATATAAATCAGGGTTGACTCTAGCTCATCCAAAGCACTTTTTTATAAATCATCTCATCACCATCAAAGACAAATTTTCCCTCGAAACAATTACCCTCCAGAACACCTGGAAGCCAGATAACATCATCTGCCCACATCTCTGAATAGGGAATTTTTTTCGTGTCACACCAGAAAGGCTTTGCTTCCACTGTTTCCTCTGGTTCCCCGCAAAAGGTTGATGTCTTAAATACAGTACATTGAAG
>JACETS010000115.1 GCA_013911195.1 Verrucomicrobiales bacterium
GATCAGTCTTTGGAGGGATTTTTGGCAAACCCGATCCAGTTCACATCTTAAATCGAGGCGATGCCGAGCAGCCCGAAGAGGAAGTGACTCCAACTGTTCTTAGTGCGCTCGGTGATTTATCTTTAGCAAAAGATGCGCCTGAATCAGAGCGCCGACTAGCTTTGGCAAAATGGATTGCGGATGAGAAAAATCCACTCACAGCTCGTGTCGCAGTCAATAGAATATGGCAAGGGCATTTCGGTATTGGAATTGTTGAGACAGCAAATGATTTCGGTAAGATTGGCGCAGCCCCATCTCACCCCGAACTCCTTGATTGGTTATCTTTTGAATTTATCCGATCAGGTTGGTCGGTGAAGCACTTACACCGTTTAATTGTCCTATCTGATACTTACCGACAATCAGGACAGATGGTGACACATGCGAGTACCAAAGATGCTGAGGTGCGGCTATTGTGGCGATTTCCATCCCGTCGTCTGGAAGCAGAAGGTATTCGCGATGCAATGTTGGCAGTTAGTGGAAGACTGAATCTAAAAACAGGTGGACCTGGCTTCGATCTATTTTCGTCACGCGGCGGGCTCAGTGGGTTCCCTCCGATTTTAAAATTTCAAGGTGATGGCCTGCGCCGCATGATTTATGCGCACAAGATTAGAATGGAGCCTGATGCGGTGTTTGGTGCTTTTGATTGTCCTGACGCTGGCCAAAGCGTATCACGTAGACGGCAGAGCACGACGCCAATTCAGGCACTTAACTTGTTTAATAGTCAGTTCACGATCGATGAATCCAAAGCGATGGTAAAGCGCATTATGGAGGATGTAGGATCGGAGTTGCCTGCCCAGGTCACGCATGCCTATTGGCTTGCCTACGGACGTGATCCACAGCCTAACGAAATATCCGACGCCGAATCGGTAATACGGCGACATGGCCTTGAAACACTCTGCCGGGCAATATTCAACAGTAACGAATTCCTTTTTATTCCATGATGAACTGCGCCGAAAATCTTTCACCAAGCGGGCGACAGTTATTGGATCGCCGAGTTTTCTTAGAAAACAGTGCCACTGCACTGAGTTCGATTGCGTTGACGAGTTTACTAGGAAACGAAGGGCTGCTCGCTGCAAATCGACCGACGATTGATCCATCGCAACCTTATGCTCCTCGTGCACCACACTTTGCTCCAAAAGCAAAGAACGTACTAGTGATCTTCTGTCCAGGAGCCGTTAGCCAATTGGAGACATGGGACTATAAACCAGAATTGATTAAACAAGACGGCAAACCTCTAGTAGGTGGTCCGGCAGTGACTTTTCAAGGGCCCGCGGGAAATCTCGCACAGCCACAGTACGAGTTTAGGCGTCGCGGGCAGACTGGAAAAATGGTCTCGCAGATGATTCCTCACCTAGCAGAACTAACCGATGATATTGCATTTATTCATTCACTTACTAGCAAATCAAACACTCATGGGCCCGCGGAAAATTTTCTCTCGACTGGTTTTGTTCAGGATGGGTTCCCAAGCATTGGTGGATGGGTCAGTTATGCACTGGGCAGTGAAAATAATAATTTGCCTGCCTTCGTATCCATTCCCGATCCTCGGGGAATTCCGCAATCTAGTGTCAATAACTGGGGGCCTGGATTTCTTCCGGCGGAGTTTCAAGGAACGCCATTCAACGCCTCTAAGCCATTGCTACATCTGGATTCACCAGCCGAAATATCAACTGAACAAAATCAAGCCGCGCGTTCGCTCCTTCAGAGGATGAATATTCGCCATCTCGAACAGCACCCAGGTGACGGTAAACTCGCTGCACGTATTGCCAGTTATGAACTTGCGGCGAAAATGCAACTAAGCGTTCCAGAAATTAATAATATAAACTCAGAGCCAGCTCACGTTTTAAAGAGCTATGGTGCGGACAATACCTCTAACCCGATTAAGGCAGGATTTGCAAAGAACTGTATTCTTGCACGAAGACTGATTGAAAGGGGTGTTCGCTTTGTTCAATTATTCAACGGTGCCTACGCTAGTGGAGGGGAACTTAACTGGGACGGGCATAAAGATCTCAAAAAACAGTATGATGTGCATGCCGAGATTCTGGATCAGCCAGCTGCAGCCCTAATCAAAGATTTACGTGAACGTGGTTTGCTAGAAGAAACCCTAGTCGTTTGGTGTACCGAATTTGGACGAATGCCAATGTTTCAAAAGGGTGCAAAAGGACGTGATCATAATCCTGATGGTTTTACCTGTTGGATGACCGGAGCTGGTGTTAATCCTGGCGTGAGTCACGGAGTTACGGACGAATTAGGACGCAAAGCTGTTCAGGATGTGCACCCGCTATATGATTTCAACGCAACGATCCTCCATCTTCTCGGACTGGACCACGAGCAGTTGACATTCTACCACAACGGTATCGAGAGACGACTTACTAATGTTGAGGGGAATGTTATCAAAGAAGTGATTTTATAAATTCAAATTTCTGAAAATTTATAAAAAATTAAATTCTCATGCAATTATAACAGCCTACCGACTTTAAACTTGCTAATGATACCGAGTATCTTAATCGCTTTAAACAGTTTAATGATTTTATTCTTAGCTGATTAACTCATGAATAGGTTCAATGCCTTGATCAACTAGATAATGGGGCCTTCCGCTAGAATCACGAACCGTAGCGCTGTTAAGGTCAATGCCTACGTTATGATAAAGTGTAGCGAATACTTCTTGAAACTTTACAGGCCTCTCTATGGGTTCTTCTCCTCTAGAATTAGTGGCTCCTATGACTTGACCAGTATTCATGCCACCTCCTGCTAGAATACAGAAATTTGCTTTAGGCCAATGATCTCTACTATTTTTTGCATTAATTTTAGGAGTTCTACCAAATTCTCCCCACATAACTATTGAAACGTCATTGGAAAGCCCTCTTTCATGAATATCTGTAATTAAGGCACTCAAGCCTTGATCAAGCAGAGGAAACTCTTCCCTGGATCTTGGGAAATTCATGCCATCTCCTCCATGCCAGTCCCATCTGCTATAATTTAGAGAAACAACTCTTGCACCCGCCTCAACTAATCGTCTTGCGACCAGAAAATTTCGTATCATTTTTGGAGCTCCATCCCTTTGATATTTTGGATCATTGACTCCATAACGATCTGCTATCCTGGGTTTTTCTTTTGAGATATCTAATGCATTTGCTAATCCACTGTCAGACAGGATTTCTAGAGCTTGCTTGTTATAATTGTCTAGACCACTCATCTGTCCCGTAGCATCAGCGTCTCTTCTCATTTGATCGACAGATGACCTTAAACGTTCCCTGTCCATTAGTCTTTCTAATGACATTCCTTTTAGTGTAAGACTTTTGGCTCTCATGCTGGGATCTTTATCAACTAATCCCATAGGACCATGTTCAGTTCCGATGAACCCTCCTGTGCCAGCTTCACCCCAAGTTCTATTTCCTGTTGGATACATTAGAGAGAGGTTTGCAGGAACGCCAGGATTCGATCCTTGAATTTTTGATACCCACGAACCAAAAGAAGGCCAACCTCCAGCAGGAGCTTGAGAGCTTTTTTTATGTCCTGTCATACATTGATAACAATCGTGTGCACCATCAGAATCAGATATTGATCTTACTATTGCGAACTTATCTGCAATCTTTGCAAGTTTTGGAAACATCTCACAAATTTGTATTCCTGGAACGTTTGTTCCAATAGGTTTGAATTCTCCGCGGATTTCAGAAGGGGCATCCGGTTTTAAATCAAACATATCTAGATGAGATGGGCCACCAGGCAAATAGATGTTAATTATAGATTTATGAGAAGAGGAAGATCCTGACTGAGACTCCATTGCCATTAGTTGGTCCAAACTTAGGCCTCCCGCCGCCATTCCTCCAATTTTCAAAAAATCTCTTCTAGAATATCCGTCGCAATGAGTGCTTTTTTTATCCGATTTCCCAAAAATTTCTAACATACTTCTCAGACTGAATAGTTAACTAAACTTAAATTAACATTAATAGAGTTTCAATGCCAAGTATAAGAGTATTTTTTTTACATTTTATCAGGAGGGTAAATTCCAAGTAATTCTAGGCCATGTTTAAGGATTTTTGAGGTGGAATCACACAATGCTAGCCTTGTGTGCCTAGTTTGCCCCTCAGAACTAAGCACAGGGCACTGCTCATAAAATGAATGGAATGTTTGAGCAAGTTCGTAAAGATAAGTTGCCAAAAGATTTGGTCTATGATCATTCATGACTTCAGGGACTATTTCAGAGTATTGGCAAAGTTTTATCGCAATCGCCCTTTCAGAATCATCAGATATCGACAGGCTTTCAGATGAAATATCAAAATCTCCTCCGATTTTTCTAAAGATTGACCGTGTTCTAACATAAGCATTAACCATGTAGGGAGCGGTGTTTCCTTGAAGTGCTAACATTTTATCCCATGAAAAAATGTAATCGCTTACTCTTGATTGTGAGAGTTCAAAATATTTAACTGCACCGATTCCGATTTTTTCCGCAACATCTTCTTTATCACTTTCAGTTAAACCTGTGCTTTTATCTTCGACGACAGATTTAGCCCTCTGGACTGCCTCGTCTAATACTGAGCTCAAATTAGGAACAGAGCCTTCTCGGGTTTTGAATGGCTTTCTATCTTCTCCTAAAATTTTTCCAAATGCCACGTGATGTAGCTTAGTCTTGATCTTTCGTTGTCTGGAAACTTCAAACAGTTGTCTGAAGTGAAGTGATTGCCGATCGTCAACTATATATAATATTTTGTCAGATTTTAGTTCGTTAACTCTGTAATCGATTGTTGCTATATCTGTTGTCGCGTAATTGTATCCACCATCTTTTTTTCTGATCATGCATGGCACCGGGACCCATTCTCCGTCTCTGCTAACGAGAAGCGGATCGTCCTTCTTATCAAGCTCTTTATTGGAGAAGATGCAGACAGCGCCATCGCTTGTTTCTGCTATGCCTTTGGCAAGTAAATCCTCTACCAAGGGACCTAATTGATCATGATAAAATGATTCACCTAGAGTGAGGTCAAACTGTATTCCGAGTCGTTTGTATATTTTATCCGCTTCCGATAACGTGATGTCTTTAAATTGATTCCAAAGTGTGATGCTCTCGTTTTCCCCGGATTGAAGTTTGACTGTTTCCTCCAGGCATGCGTCTTTGATTTTTTGATCTTTTTCGAAGCCCTCTTTAATAAGTTGATATAGCCTCAATAGTTCTTTAATCGGGTTTTCCTTGAAGGCAGATTCGTCTAGTTCATTTTTCCACCCGTAAATAACTTGACCAATGGGTGTCCCCCAATCACCAATATGATTATCAGCAGTCACATCATGACCAAGGAAGCTGGCAACCCTCCTAAGGCAGTCTCCAATAATTGTACTCCTTATGTGGCCGATATGCATTGGCTTTGCTATATTCGGTGAAGAAAAATCGATAAGAATTTTTTCAGGTTCACTGACTCGTTCTACCCCTAAACGATCACACAAAAGAATATCACTTATCCTTAAATGAATTGTTGAATTGAGTATCTTAAAGTTGATAAATCCTGGGCCAGCTATTTCAGGGATCTCAGAGACATCCTGAACATTAATTTTTTCTATAATTTTTGAAGCAAGGTCTCTGGGGGGCATGCCTAATTTTTTTGCTAACACCATTGCGGCGTTAGTCTGATAGTCGCCGAACCGTGTATCAGCTGCTGGTGTAACCGATCCTATAAAACCGGCAGGAAGATTATCTTGACCAATTTCACTGAGAACTTGGTTCAATCGTTGGCTGAGCACTTCGGTTATTGTTATCATTTTATTAAAGCTTGATACCCAATTCTCTATTTCGAATGGTTTTCGATTGCCTGGAGGATTTCTGTTTCTGTCGATGCTTTGAGAAGTGTTTCTCGAATATTTCCTTTCGTAAAAAAACGTGCAATTGAGGCAAGAGTTTGTAAATGATGGTTATTGTCTGACTCTGGTATTAGGAAAAGTATGACGAAGTTAACAGGGTTATTATCAATTGCTTCAAAGTCTATCCCTTCAAGAGATCGGCCAAATATCATTAAGGTTTTATCAATGACATCAGATGTGGCATGGGGAATGGCAACAGATGAACCGATTCCCGTGGTCGTACGGTCTTCTCTCTCAAAAAGTGAATTTATTATTTTGTCTTTTTCACCATTTAGAAGAAAAGCATTTTTGCATAAGTGATCCACTAATTCCTCAATAGCTTCTTTACTATTGCTGGATTGGAGATCGGCAATAATTCGCTTTGGTTCAAGAAGTGAGGCCAGGTCCATTTAATTAGTGATCGGCTTTGGGTGTGATGATGTCTCAGAATAGAGGCGATTAATTAAATAGTTCCACTAATTTCCAAAAAAAATACGATCCGTTATGATTTAACCTTATGTTTCGAGACTGTTTTTTCTCGTGTTAACTATAAGGGATTAATCGTTTCTTTCTGAGGAAACTTTATCTTCTCGTAGTCTGATGGGATCTGATTAGCTGGAGGTAAAGGATCATTCATTATTTGATCGTTCGAGTATTCTTTACCATGCAAAATCCACTCCCAAAGAAAATGTTTCATTCTTTTCATTATACTGGGAAACTCATTGCTAACATCTTTTAGGCACTGTGGATCATTTTTTATATTATATAAACTATGGATGTAACCACTTTTAGTTGGTGAAAAAACAATTTTCCAGCTTTTGGTTCTTAGGCACCTTTCTTTACTTGTAATAAGATTTTTTTCATATTCAGGCTTGAGAACGATATGAAATTTAAAACTTTTATCCACGTATGTGAGCTCATCTAAAGGGGGAACATAAAGAGGAATGTCTGACTTCGTTCGTCTTTGCACAAATGGAAAACCGGTTTCACCATAGAAAGCAAGGTTTAAGTCAGAGGTTTCATCGTTAATATATGGTGATAAATTAGTGCCTTCGAATTGAGATTCGGTTTTATTAAGAGTCAGTTTTAAAAGTGTTGGAGCCAAGTCAATATTTCTGACGATCTGATTAATTTTTTTTGGTTCTTTTTTTGGAATATAAAGTATACATGGAACTAAATTGCCTTGGTCTCCTCCATTAAAACTTACCCCATGTGTTAATGATGTGTATGGTTCAAAAAGATCTTCTCCATGATCAGAAGTAATTAGAACTATAGTATTATTCATGAGGTTTTCTGATTCGAGAGTTTTGATTATCCTTCCCACGCAATCATCAAATCTGCTTACGCATCCATCATAGAGATCAATGATATGTTGTTTTTCTTCATCACTATATGAAAAAAATTTTTCATCCCAAGATGAGCTTGAAATGAATTCATTCGGATCAAAGTGAACCTGGTATTTATTGGGACCCTGATATTTTGGGTCAGTCCATTTTTCGTAATATGGATACGGGGCATGATAGGCAAAATGATTGCATCCAGTGAAAATTGTATAGAAAAAAGGCGTTGTTTTATTCTTTCTATTTTTAATTTTGTTTATTGCTCTGTCAGTTACGACTTCGGCTCTAAGGTAATGCGCGAAGGATTCGAGTTTAGGAAATAACCAGTAACCAAATTTATTATCAAAATACATAGGGATGACTGGGTGCGATAGATATAGGGCTTGGCTTAACCAGATTCTAAAAGAGTCAAATTCCGAAACCTGTATATTTTCAAATCCCATCGGAACCTCATTGAATATTGCACTGCACCAGTCTCCGATAACGGCCGTTTCATAACCTGAGTTTTTGAGAATTTTGGGTAACTTTGGAGATTCTAGATTTACTTTTAGAATATCATTCTTTGATGGAAACATATGGCGTACCCCGTGAGTGTGCGGGTACTGAGAACTCATGAGTCCTATCATTGATTCCAATGTTGAACCTATTGGAGTGAAGCATTTGGTGAAGTTTATTGATTTTGCTTCTAGCGCATCAATGTTAGGAGACGTCTTTCTTGGGTATCCATTGCATGATAAGTGATCTGGGCGCAATGAGTCTGAGGCTATGATTATAACATTAGGTCTCTCAGACTCGCTTGGAAAAGTTAATTTAAAAAAGTTGCTGCTTGCCCAAAATAGTAAAATTGTTGATGCGCCAATTAGGTAGTACCGCATTTTAATTTTGAAAGTCAGTAAAAGCTTAAGTTGATTGGATAGGTGTTTTAGCCAAAATAAAATAACTGCTGAAATTATAATAATTGGAATTCCGTTCAGTAA
>JACETS010000116.1 GCA_013911195.1 Verrucomicrobiales bacterium
TGTAACTGATGTTGGTAATTTGGAATGGTAGGTTAGCTCCGATTGGGCTTGAACCCGAGGCGAGCTCGGAAATTAATTCGGGAGCTAAAACTGAATTCCACATGGCGATATCGTCAGCCAAACCAACGTACCCGTCTCCGCCTCCGCTCCTTCCACCAATGATTAAATTACCACTACCGTTAGGAGCCCGCTTCGCGCCCTCCCAGTCCAGTTTGCCATCAAGGTAAATCTGACCAATGTCATTTTCTGCATCATAAGTCCAAGTAGCATGAATCCATCCATCATCTTCATCTTTGATATAGTTGTTAAGATTGGTTTCTCCATTTGTATCTGCACCCCAATGGGCTTGATGCAAAAACCCACCGTTTCTTATCCCGTTATGGATACCCTGAACTGTTTGACCAAATAAAAATTTATTCCCTTGCATATTTTCAGGTTTCAACCACGAAACCATGGTGTAACTGCCTTCCCCATTAATGATTTCATCCAGTGTCACCCCGGGCACATCGATATGACCATTATTAAACCGGACTGAGGTTGAAGGACTGGAACCTCGAGTAGCGCCTTCATCAATACCCATTTCGATTGCGCCACCCGTGATGACTAGACCGTTATTACCCCTTTCTCCTTTGTCTAAGACAAGATCATCTTCATCGCCCTCAAAATCAAAGAAGAAGAGTGGTTCTTCAGCTGGTGGGGCGGGTGGTATACTTTTAGAATCAAGTGGATTACTTCCAGTTTCTATTTCTTTTAGATCAGAGAACCCATCATCATCGGTATCGGCTTTGAGTGGATTCGTGCCAGCATCATTTTCCTCTTTATCATTAAGTCCATCATCATCAGAGTCGGATAATAGTGGGGATGATGTTAATTCCGCTTCAATGCCGTCATTTAAGCCATCATTGTCAGTGTCAGCTTTTTTGGGATTGGTTCTTAATTCATATTCCTGAAGATTGTTGAGTCCATCATTATCATTATCTGCTAAGGGATCATCAACCTCATATTTTTCTTCCCAGAAATCAGGTAGCCCGTCTTCATCTTCATCGCTAAGAGCTCTACCGATTGGGCTGGCGCCTCCGGCTAAACTAATAATGGAGCCTTCATCAAGAACGGTGTCCCAAACTGCAATTTCATCAACATAGCCAATATAGCCATTCTCGCCTCCGTTACGTCCTCCAATAATTAGATGCCCGCCTCCATTGGGAGCACGTTTATCACCTTCCCAGTCAAGTTTACCATCAAGATAAATTTGTCCCGTATCAGTTTCTCCGTCATAAGTCCAAACTGCATGAATCCAGCCATCTGTGTCAGCATCAAGGTAACTATTCAGGTTAGTGGTTCCATTGGTGTCCGCTCCCCAATGGGCCTGATGAAGAAAGGCATTATTTCTAATTCCGTTGTGAATGCCTTGAGAGGTTTGACCAAATAGAAATTTGTCTCCCGATAAATCAGTGGGCTTAATCCATGCAGAAAAAGTGTAGCTTCCTGTACCCTCAATGATTTCACTAAGGTCGAGATCATTAACTTTGAGAAGGCCGTTATTAAGCTCCATTGCCGTTTGAGGAGTTGAACCCTCTGGGGCTCCTCCCTCAATTCCCAATGTTGTATTCCCAGCGTTATCGATTGTCGCATTGTATTCTCTACCGCTTTTATCAAAGACGATATCACCTTCATCTCCCTCAAAATCATAATAAAGGATAGGAAGGTCTGCATTCGGGGTGCTATTTGAATCAGTAGGATCAGATCCAGCAAGAATCTCATTTCCATCACTATATCCGTCGCCATCCGTATCAGCTAATAATGGATTTGTTTCTTTTTCCTTCTCTTCTCCATCGCTTAATCCGTCATTATCTGTATCGCTAATGATTGGTGAAGTTTTATCTGTCAATTCTGTGCCATCTTGTACCCCATCGTTATCTGAGTCAGGTTCTCCAGGATTGGTCAATGCCACAAACTCCTCAGAATTCTTTAGCCCATCTCCATCCGGGTCGGCTGCTGGATCGTCAACGTCATATTTTTCTTCCCACCAGTCTGGTAATCCATCTTCGTCCTCATCAAGTATTTTTGAGGATAATGGACTCGCGCCTGTTGAAAGAGCTTCAATGAATTCCGCATCCATCTCTTTGTCCCAGATCCCGATTTCATCGATCAGTCCAAAGTAGCCGTTTCCTCCGCCGTTTCTTCCTCCAATAATGAGATTTCCACTACCATTTGGAGAGCGTTTTTCGCCTTCCCAATCAAGTTCACCATCAAGATATATCTTTCCAGTATCAGTTTCGCCATTGTAAGTCCAGGTAGCATGAATCCAACCATCATCATCATTTCTAAGATAATCGATCAAATTAGTACTCCCGTTAGTGTCTGCACCCCAGTGAGCTTGATGAAGAAATCCATTATTTCTGATCCCGTTGTGAATGCCCTGAACGGTTTGTCCGAAGATGAACTTGTCTCCTGTTAAACTGGAAGGCTTAAGCCATGCGGAAAATGTATAGCTTCCTTCTCCGCTTATAATCTTGTCGAGATTGATGCCGGGCACATCCAGCAAACCGTCATTAAACTGTCCGGCAGTTTCAGGGCTCGGTCCGTTCGGTGCACCACCGTTTACGCCAAGTTTGGTTTGTTCTGGTCGTAGTACTGTTGCATTGTTTTCCCACGAAGCACTATCGATGAGAGTATCGCCATCAAATTCTTCAAAAGTGTAGTAAGCCATAAGGCCAGCAGGGGTACTTGAGGGATCTTTTGGATCACTTCCCGACTTCACTTCAATACCATCAAAATAGGTGTCACCGTCGGTGTCAGGATTTGTGGGATCGGTTTGAGCTGTTATTTCATCTCCGTCAAAAAGTCCATCTCCATCTGAATCAGGATTAAGAGGATTAGTTCCGTCATCAATTTCTGTGAAGTCATCTAAGCCATCATCATCAGAGTCACTCTTGGTAGGATCACTGACTCCTAACAAATACTCTTCTTGATCAGTTAAGCCATCTTTATCCAGATCGGACTCCTCATTGTTTCCATCTAAAACATTAAGATTGTCTGCATAAAGCTTTTCCCATACATCAGCAAACCCATCATTGTCTTCATCAGCTAGAGACAAGATTGGACTGCTGCCGCTGGATAATTCCTTAATTTCGCTCGAAGAAAGGGGCTGATTCCATATTGCAACATCGTCGACTAAGCCAATGTATTGACGTTCTCCATTATTACGCGCCCCAATGATAAGGTGCCCTCCACCGTTAGGAGCTCGCTGAGATAGGCTTCCATCAAGAACTCCATCAAGATAAATGTGGGCTGTGTCGCCGATTCCATCATAAACCCACGCGGCGTGAATCCAGCCATCATCATCCTGCGGAAGATAATCATTTAAGTTTGTTGAGGCGTTCCAATCAGCACCCCAGTGTGCGCTATGTAGATATCCACCATTTCTAATGCCATGGTGGATGCCTTGGCTTGTCTGACCGAAGAGGAATTTTTCTCCACCAAGATCTGTGGGTTTAATCCAAGCTGACATGGTATAGCTACCATCCTCAGAATCCCGGATCATTAAATTCATGTCTATGCTTGGAATTCTTAAATGCCCGCCATTTAATTCAACCGCGGCACCCGGTGAGGCTCCATCAGGTGCTCCTTTATCAATAAATGAGTAATTACCGGTTGCTAGGGCTGTATGATTGTTGAAGGACCGGTCGAGGGTAGAAGGTTGCCGACCTTCAAACGAATAATAGGCTATTGGGACGGGAAGACCCGGAGTGCTTTCAGCGTCAGTGGGGTCCGATCCTCTTGCTACCTCGACCCCGTCATTATAGCCATCATTGTCAGAGTCCTCCTCTGTGGGGTCAGAGCCTAAAATAATTTCATTACCATCACTTAGTCCATCATTATCAGAGTCTGGATTATTAGGATCGGTGCCCTGAGTTACTTCTATTCCATCGTTGAGTCCATCCTTATCACTATCAGCGAGAATAGGTGAAGTGGTGCCTTCAAATTCCAACAAGTCCCCAAGTCCGTCCTTATCATAATCACCGTTTCCTAGTGTGTTCAGGTTACCAAAGAGAGCAATTTCATATTCGTCTGGAATGCCATCTTCATCATTATCCTCCGATTCTGCGTTAATTGGGCTCATTCCTCCGGCCAGAAGTGCAATTTGATTGCCATCTAAAACTTGATCCCAAATAGCAATGTCATCTGCTAGGCCACGATAGTTATCTCCACCCCCATTACTTCCCCCTATAATAAGCGTTCCACTACCGTTTGGTGCACGTTTACTTCCCTCCCAATCAAGATTTCCATTGAGATACATTTTTCCTAAATCCTCATCGCCGTCATAAACCCATGCAGCGTGTAACCATTGTCCGTTTAGATTATTTAGATTAGTTTCTCCGTTTGTATCCGCTCCCCAGTGCGCTTGATGCAGAAATCCACCGTTACGAATCCCGTTGTGAATACCTTGAACGGTTTGGCCCCATAAAAATTTATTGCCATTAAGATCACTGGGTTTTATCCATGCTGAAAAAGTATAACTATTCTGGCCAGGAACGTCATTGATAATTCCATCAAGTGTAATCCCCAATGCATTTAAATATCCTCCTTGGAAATCTATTGATGATCCTGGGGTCGAACCTTTAATCGCTCCAGAGGAATCAAAATTGATTTCATCGACCCTGTTAATTTCAGCATCTAGGTTATTGCTTGCTTTGTCTTTAACTATATCACCTGATTGATCCTCAAAATCATAGAAGGCTAGCGGTTGAGGTAATTCACATGTTCCAGTTTGGATGTTTAAAATTATCGCTGAGAAAAATAATAATATTTTACGGTTCATACCTAATTCTTTTGTAACTGAACGATTGTTACAGGTATTGATGACTCAGGCGATATTTTTTTGCATATTATAATGTTTAAAATTAAACAAAAAAACCCCTTTCGACAATCATCGAAAGGGGTCATCAAAAGTATTTTGGAAATTATTTATCTGTCTCGCTGAAAATTGTCGCGATCATTAACATTATTATCGTTACTTTGATCTTCTTGCGCTTCTTCTACTGTTGTTTCTTCGGTTTTCGACGATAGATTTGCGGGCTCAGGTTGGCCAGAATTTTTACTGATGACAGTGGCGATGCTGCCTTTCTCAAATTCAATTTTTGTATTGTTGTCCACTTTGACAGTAACACTTTGTTTTTTTATTCCAGTTATCAACCCGTGTATTCCACCAGCTGTAATAACTTTGTCACCTGGCCTCATGGCATCAACTTGAAGTTGAAGTTTTTTTTGTTTTTGTTTTTGAGGTCTGATTAGAAGGAAATAGAAAATAACAAAGATCAGAATAAATGGAACAAACTGACCAAATGCTCCTCCTGGCGGTTGCTGTGTTGGTCCTGACTGTCCAATTAAGAAGAGAATTGTTTGATATGTATTCATAAATTTTTTGTGATTTGTATTTTATACTCTCTTGGAAATAAAAATCTAGTAGGAACTAATCTTAAATGACTTGAATATGCAATATTTAGTTCTTAAACCCTTAAGCTTCCATAGTCTTGGTATTTTTTTCTAAGGTCTTCAAAGCTGTTATTACGAATAGCCTCCCGAGCCTGTTTCATTAAATTAAGATAAAAGTGTAAATTGCACAGTGTGGTTAAACGCACACCTAATATTTCTCCTGATTTTAACAAATGTCTGATGTATCCACGACTAAACCCCTTTTTACAGGTATAACATTCACAACCTTCCTCAATGGGCTGGTCATCATCTAAAAATTTGTTGTTTTTTAGGTTTAGTGTTCCGTTGGTGGTATAAACCGTTCCTGTTCTAGCCACTCTGGTTGGAAGAACACAGTCGAACATATCAATGCCCCTTGCGATCATTTCCAACATTTGTGATGGAGTCCCAAGCCCCATTGCATACCGTGGCTTGTCATTAGGAAGAAAAGGCACTGAGTTTTCAACAGCTCTAATCATCTCTTTTTCTGGCTCTCCAACACTAACGCCACCTACGGCATACCCGTCGAAGCCTATATCAACAAGACCTTTTGCTGATTCTTCTCTAAGTTCTGAATAGATTGATCCCTGAACAATTCCAAAATGGAGTTGCTTTTGAGAACTCCCTCCGGCTAAGGGTTCATTTTTGGTTATCCATTCTTTACATCTTTCTGCCCACCTTAAAGTCATCTGATTACTTTTTGATGCGTACTCTTCATCACAGGGATAAGGAGGACATTCATCGAAAAGCATGGCAATATCCGAACCAAGTACAGACTGAATTTCCATTGATGTCTCCGGGCCAATGAATGTTTTTGCTCCATCCAAGTGGTTTTGAAATTCTACTCCCTCTTCTGTAATCTTTCTCATCTTTGCTAATGACCACACTTGGAACCCACCGCTATCGGTTAGAATGGGTTTTTGCCAGTTCATAAAAGAATGCAGCCCCCCAAGTTTT
Source organism: Verrucomicrobiales bacterium (assembly GCA_013911195.1). GTDB lineage: Bacteria > Verrucomicrobiota > Verrucomicrobiia > Verrucomicrobiales > DEV007 > EC70. The sequence goes on from JACETS010000116.1 coordinate 6,433, forward strand.
TTAATTGTTTCGGTTCCAGGTCTTACAAAGAGGTGGTAGGTATTACCTAAAATGATCTGGGCGCCAAGGTTGATGAGTTCATCAGGACTTACAGATTTAACAGTTCCTTGAGTGCCGACAGGCATAAATATCGGAGTTTCGATAACACCATGGGCTGTTTCAAGGCGTCCGAGCCTTGCTTCAGAAGATAAGTCTTGATGAAGGATTTTAAACAATTTCCCCTAAGTTAGCGTTCTAATAGCTTTCAGCAAGTGATCGATTTAATACTATTATAACTCCAGCATGAACATGAATGTTTACGCCATTTGATAGCTATAATGAAAAGTGTTAAGTTTACAAACCTCATTACTTGTCACCCTTCTAAATTTTAAAAGGCATGAACTTTCAAATCCAAAGCATTATTTTTCTTCGCTTTGGGTTTTGTCTATTAGTCATGGGCTTTTTTTCGGAGTCATCGGCGCAATCTGTTGCCAGAAAGTGGAATGAACAAAATTTAGGAGCGATACGACTAGATATTCCACATCCACCTGTGCATGCTAGAAATCTCTTTCATGTATCGGTGGCCATGTGGGATGCTTGGGCAGCTTATGATGATGTTGCAGTTGGTTATGTCCATAATGAAAATGCAATAATCATTGATGTAGACAATAATGGTATTGATGAAGAAGATCTTCATAAGTCCAGAGAAGAGGCCATTAGTTATGCCGCTTTCAGAGTTTTAAAATCTCGCTATCAAAATTCAGTTGGCAATGAAATTACCTTAAAATCGTTATCTAACCAAATGGAGTTATTAGGATATGAGGAGTCCAAGGATTCGCTTGACGGGCCTCATCCTTCTGCAGTTGGTAATCGAGTTGCCAATAGTATTCTTAGTTTTTTTTGGGATGATGGATCAAGAGAGTCAGATGGATACAAGGATGATACCTATTCACCAGAAAATGATGCTCTTCCGTTAGATGAACCAAGATTTACGTTGCTGACAACTTTTAATCCTAACCATTGGCAACCGCTTGCATTTGGTGATTTTGCATTAACCCAAAATGGACTCGAAACTGATTTAATACAAAAATATCAAGGATCTCAATGGCATCTTGTTAGACCGTTTTCTTTAAAAAGAAAAGGTTTAGGTTTGCTTTATGATGATCCGGGAGCCCCCCCTATGCTTGGTGCAATAGGAGATGAAAAGTTCAAGGATAATATTAATCAGGTACTGAAATATAGTAGTTGGCTTGATCCATCCGATAATAGATTAATGAATATTTCTCCCGGTAATTATGGGAATAATTCATTGGGTAGAATGGATGGCTCAGGGTATGAGATTAATCCTATAATTGGTGAACCTTATCCAGATAATATTGTTTTGCGCGCAGATTACGGAAGGGTCGTTGCAGAGTATTGGGCGGATGGTCCTGATTCTGAAACTCCTCCGGGGCATTGGAATGTTTTAGCCAACAAAGTATCTGATGATTCCAGATTGATAAAAAAAATTGAGGGTTCTGGGCCTGAGTTGAGTGAATTAGAATGGGACGTTAAATGTTATTTTGCTTTGAATGCGGCACAACATGATGCGGCGACTGCTGCCTGGACTTGTAAGCGGATATATGATTACGGTAGGCCTATTACTATGTGTCGTTACATGGGCTCAAAGGGGCAATCCTCGGAGAAAGGAATTCCAGGCTCATTTGAAGAAATAAGCTATGATCC
>JACETS010000117.1 GCA_013911195.1 Verrucomicrobiales bacterium
ATTTTAAAAAGTTTTTCAAAACCTAAATAATTAGCTTTTGCTTAATTAACTTATAACCTAACAATGAATAATATCAAATTTGTTTTTCATTTTTTTTAAAATTATCATATTTGAGAACAATAAATGGGGAAAATTTTAAAATTTTATTGTTTTATGGATATTCATCTAAATGAGAAAAAGAAGGTTTCTCAAACTGAATGATTTAAGGCATTATCAAAGCATCGATAATTTCACCACTCTCTAATTTTGTAAGAGGCTCAACTCTTACCAAAACATTTGAATTACTTAATCCCAAAATATTGTTAGATGTCTGCTTTCCGTGGATTTGTAATTCTTGCCTTTCATTAACTTCCCCCATCATATAATTTACACGATTCTCATTATTCACTAATTCTGCAGAAAGTTTCATTTTCACAGACGACAAACCACTTTTGTCTTGAGCAACACCATTTCTAAGATTGATGGCCGGCAATACGAAAAGCAGGAAACCAACATATGATGACACTGGATTACCCGGCAGACCATACACTTGACAATGATTACCATAGATCCCATAAAAAATTGGTTTTGATGGCTTAATTCTCACTCTCCAAAATTTCTCTTCTACACCGCATTTTAATAAGGATCTCTTGATTAAATCCTTCTTTCCTACACTAATTCCACCCGAAGTTATTAAAATATCATTTTTTTCAAGCGACCTTTTAAGAGCAGTCACAATTAACTCCTCCTCATCGGCAACATGAGAGATTGAGACTTCGTCAATTCCCAATCCGTTTAATGCAGATTTGATCATGTATGCATTTGAATTGTATATTTGGAAATCTTCGAGCGAACCCTTATCAATTGGTTGAATTTCATCACCAGTTGAAATAACACTCACTCTTAATTTTTCAGGAACACTCACTTTTAAAATACCTGCAGAAATGAGAGCTGCCATGGTGGATGCGCTTACTTTTTTTCCTTTCTTTGCAATCGTTTGACCTTCACAAAATATTTCTCCCCTTTTGCGTATAAATTGCCCCTCATCTGGAATCTCTCTTAATATAAGTTTACCTTCTGAAATTTCGCACTCCTCCTGCATTATAACAGCATTAACTCCAATTGGTATATTTGCCCCGGTAAAGAGCCTAACGGCTTCTCCTTCCCCGATTTCTCTCCTAAAAAGTTCACCCGCAAATATTTCCCCTATAATGTCATATTTTAACAAATTATTACCACAAACCTTAATACCGAAACCATCCATTGAAGATTGGTCTCTTTTAGGTGAAGTATCTGATGCTTTTACATTATTAAGAAGATGTAAATTATATGCTTTGTCTGTTGAAATTTCACAACTAACCGGGGCTGGAGTAGTTGATATGATTGTTTCCAGTGCTTCTTTTTCTTCGATCATAACTCATATACTGAATTAGAAGACTCTTACTTTATTTATATTCAATAGCAGAAATATATCGAACCCAATTCAGTAATAATTATATCACAAATTAATATAGCAATATATTGACGCATTGAAGAAGCTTTGTTTTAGTCTTTGGATTCTATCCCTCAAAAGTCCCAAATGGTGAGATGGCTGAGTGGTCGAAAGCGCTTCTTTGCTAAAGAAGTGAACCTGAAAGGGTTCCGTGGGTTCGAATCCCACTCTCACCGCCACTATAATTATCAATATTCTATTTGTTTTTTTCTGAAATTTTCGTTTTACCTAAAAACTTAATAATTCCCCACGAGTTAAAAATCAAAATATAACTCAAAAAAGCACCGATAATTGCAGTTACTAAAATACCTAGTGTTGCACAGCTAACAGAGTGAAGATCGAATTCAAAATTACTTTGATATTCAACTCCAAGTTTAAAAAGCAACCATTTGCCTATCTGACATTGAAAAATAAATAGAGGTAGCGCTGTTGCCGGATTAGAGATCCATACCGCTAAAGCTGAAGCCGGAATGTTAGCTCTAAATTTAATTGATAGTATAATTGCTAAAAAGGTTTGAATTGGCAATGGTGGTAACATTGCTACAGCAAAACCTAGGCTAAACCCTAAAGAAACTCTACTTCTATCGGTGAATTTCCATAAAAGCTTATTACCTATTCCATTAGCCAACCATTTTCTGAGACCTGCTTTCTTTTCTCTACGATATTTCCTAACCGCCTTGTATGTTTTTCTAACATACTTTACCCAGTAATTTCTAACTTTATTAAATGACACTTAAATGAGATTGAGCTATCTAAACATAATAATATTACACAACATGACAAGGTCCCGATGAATTTGATAGAATCAATAATCCTAGGGATAGTACAGGGATTAACAGAATTCCTTCCAATATCATCATCAGGTCATCTATCCATAATGGAAGAAGCACTTGGATTTAGTAAAGAGTCGTCTAGCATTGAATTTGACTTACTTTTGCACTTCGCGACTCTGCTAGCAGTATTAGTTTATTTTAGAGTTAAATTAATAACAATACTATTCGGCTTATTTAAACCAGGATCAGCAGAAGAAAAGAAACTTTCGGCTCATCTGATAATTGGTACAATTCCTATAGTAATCCTAGGCTTTTTATTTAAGGATAGAGTTGAAGCCATTAGCGAAAATCCAGTTCTAGTGTGTGGTCTACTTTGTTTAACTGGAACAATGCTTTTTATTCCTTCATGGCTCAAGAGAAATGATAAAGAGCAAATCACATTCAGAAGATCGTTTTTAATAGGAATTGCTCAGGCCATCGCACTCTTTCCTGGCATTAGTCGCTCTGGAAGCACCATAACAATGGGTATTATTCTTGGCATATCTCCAAAAAAATGTGCCGAGTTTTCATTTCTCCTTGGTATTCCTGCCATATGCGGAGCAATGGTTTTAAAGATGAATGAGATTTCATCTCTTGATGGCAAACTCTTAACAATCTATTCAGCAGGGATGATATCTGCATTTTTAACTGGATTAATAGCCATTTTTTGCGTTTTAAGACTAGTTGAAAAAGGTAAGTTTAAATATTTTGGGTTCTATTGTTTACTCGTTGGAATTACTGGTTTGATCTATTTCACTTCTAGGTAAGACTCTATATAATTAGAAAAGAGGCTAATTGTTGTGCTATATAAATCGTTATCATTAAATTTAGTTTTTTTACTAATTTATCAAATAAACATATCAGTTTCTTTAGCCGATTATGCAGAATTACCTCTCGCCTCTGGCTTTGATTTTCCAGTTGGAGCTCCCACTGGAACTGGATATTATAAAGCTAGAGGTTTTTGGCCAAATGGCCATGTAGGCGAAGATTGGAATGGCAAAGGTGGAGGAAATACTGATTTGGGTGACCCTGTTTATTCAATTGGAGACGGCATTGTTGTACAATCAAGAGACGTAAGACGCGGATGGGGCAACGTCATAATAATCAGACATGTATTCATGGATAAAAATTCCAACGTAAAATTCATGGACTCTTTGTACGCCCATCTAGACTCTCGTAACGTAGTATTAAATCAAATTGTAAAAAGAGGCCAACGAATTGGAGCAATTGGAAACAACAGAGGTATGTATCTAGCACACTTACATTTTGAAACCCGTAAAAATCTTGCTATTGGAATGCATAGATCAAGTTTCGCTAAAACATATTCAAATTATTACAGCCCTACATCATTCATAAGGTCATACAGAAACTGCAAACAAAATAATCGACTTTATAAAGTTCCCATTAATACATTTGCTCCATATCCTGGAACCTATCCAAAAAATAATTTACAAACCGTAACAAAAAACAACCCAACAAAAATTCCGCAGGTAAAACAAAATACAATTCCCCAACCAAGTGATAGTGAACCTCGAGTTAAAAAAACAATACTATCAACTATTGAACCTAAACTTAAGCGAGTAATTAAAAGTAAACCCGAGAAGAATCAGGTAATTCAATCAAAACCAAAAAAAGAAAAATTGAGCTTACTTGCTCGAATTCGTGCTAGATACACAAGTAATAAAGGTGGCCCCAACAAGCCAAATAGAGGCCGGTTTTCACCTAGGAGAAGACCCTAATAATATAAACTCTTACTTAGATCTTTTGAGAAGGTAATACTCTATACTATCAACTAGCGCTCGCCAACTTGCTACAATTATATTTTCAGACACACCAACGGTTCCCCAACTTGACTGGCCAGCAGAAGATACAATCAAGACCCTAGTTTTAGCTGCTGTTCCTGTATGACTATCAATGATTCGTACTTTGTAATCTTTTAATTCAATATCATTAATTGAAGGATAGAACGGCTCCAAAGCTTTTCTTAACGCTCCATCTAGCGCATTCACTGGACCATCACCTTGAGCCACAGTATATGCGGGTTTGCCGTCCACTTCTAACTTAACTGTTGCTTCACATGTCTCAAATAGAGTTTCTGGATGCCTGCGTGTTGTACAATGATATTCATTAAGTTTAAATAATGGTTTATAATCATCAATGGCTCTTCTGACGAGCAATTCAAAAGAACCCTCTGCCGCCTCAAATTCATATCCATCTTTTTCCAAATCCTTAAGTTGAGCTAAAACGCTTAAGGCTGTATCACTACCCTTTTCAAGTTTGTGACCTAATTCTTCAGCTTTCATCAGAATGTTACTTTGACCTGAAAGTTCCGATATTAATATAACTTGAGAATTACCCACAGTTTCTGGAGAAATATGTTCATAGGTACTTGATAGTTTTTGAACTGCATTTACGTGCATTCCACCTTTATGAGAGAATGCTGTTCTCCCAACATAGGGTGCACGATCATTGTGAGAATTATTACCCAAGTCATCTACAAAATGAGATATTTGCGAAAGTTTAGATATGTCTGGCGAAAGCTTCCTAGCCATCTTCAGAGATAAATTTGGAATAAGTGAAGTTAAATTACAATTGCCGGTGCGTTCCCCATATCCATTTATTGTCCCCTGCACATGAACAGCTCCAGCATTAACAGCTGCAAGAGCATTCGCCACACCAACCCCAGTATCATCATGAGTGTGTATTCCTACAGGAATTTTTATAGCACTTGTGACATGCTTGGTCATTTCATAAACTTCATGAGGCATAGTGCCCCCATTTGTATCACAAAGAACAATAACATCCGCGCCACCCTCTTCGGCAGCTACAAGAGTATTAATGGCATGTTCCTCATCATCCTTAAATCCATCAAAGAAATGTTCAGCATCATATATAACCTCTCTTCCCTCACTTTTAAGATAACTTGCTGTATCCCTTATCATTGACTGATTTTCTTCGATTGTTGTTCTAAGAACTTCAGTCACATGCAATTTCCATGTTTTACCAAAGAAAGTAATTACTGGAGTTTCCGCCTCTAAAAGAGTTTTTATTTGAGGATCTATTTCGACTTTTTTGTCAGCTCTTCTGGTACTCCCAAAAGCAGCTATCTTAGCTTTTTTCCATGACTTCTTTTTGGCTTCAGCAAAAAACTCTACATCTTTTGGATTTGATCCAGGCCACCCGCCTTCAATGTAATCTACACCAAACTCATCTAGCTTTTCCGCAACTCTTATCTTATCAAGCGAACTAAATGAAAGCCCCAACCCCTGAGTACCATCTCTCAAAGTTGTGTCGTATATTAAAATTGAATCTTCGGAGGACATATTTTTTAACAAAATTTGGGTTATATTCCCATTGGCGCAAAATAAATGATACGTTTACTAATATACCAGCGCCTAGGCGGTAATTATCGGTATAATAGATATTCGAATTGAATGAAGCATTCTTATTAAAATTAGCCTTCAAAGATTGTATTTCAAGTGGAAAGTCTATTGTCCTCCAGACCTTCAATATATATAAATATCGTCTATTAATTTTTGCAATTTTTTATTACTACCGCGCAAGCATTGTGATTATGAATTGATTCAAAGTTTTCAGCTTCAATTTTATACCATGTTATTGGATCTAATTGATTTGCTTTAATGGCTACATTGCGAACTAAATCTTCAACAAATACTGGGTTGTCATAAGCTCTTTCCGTAACCAATTTTTCATCAGGTCTTTTTAACACACTGTACAATTCTGAGCTAGCAGTGGATTCCACTAAATAAATCATATCTTCTAGCCAGATAAAACTAGAAGCTACTATTGAAAATTTCACACATCCTCTTTGATTATGCGCCCCACGATCACTTATTGCCTTAGAACATGGACATAGGGTGGTAACGGGAACACTCACCGTGGAAATTAATTCGTATGATCCATTCTCTAAGGTGCTAACTAAATGTATTCCATAATCAACAATTCCTTTGGAATTCGTTTCAGGTGCGTTTTTGTTAATGAAATACGGAAAGCTTATCGAGATTTTTGAATTAGTAGATTCCAACTTATCTACTAAGCATTTGTTTAAATTTGAAAGATTTTTGACAGAAATTATTTCACCATGATCGTTTAAAACTTCAATGAATCTACTCATGTGAGTTCCCCTTTGATCATTGGGAAGGTCAACAGCTAATTTAAAATCTGCAATCGTTGACTGTTCCTCAGATTTATCTTGAATTTTTATCGGAAACTTAAATGAATTTACACCAACCCAGTTAATATCAATACCTCTATCATCAGATTCTGATTGAGTATCATTTAGCTCCTCCATATTTCTGCATTGATGTTAAATATTAATCAATATGGATCTAAATTTATATTAATATTATAAAAAACCTGTGATTAACAGATTCTTCTTAAATAAAATAAAGAATACCTTTACTTATTTAAGTAAATTAACAGCCCTGGATCGTTTGATCTCTCGAGTTATTTTTCTATGGATCTTAGCTGATACACCTGTCACTCGACGTGGTAATATTTTACCAGTGTCAGTGGTAAAAAGAGTAAGAACCTCTGGATTTTTGTAATCGATTTGCTCCACAGGTATATCTAAACGCCGACGAGGCATTTTACGATTAGATTTCCTGAGATTGTATGCGCGCTGTTCGTTTTTAGGTTCCATATCAATAATTACCTCAATTCACGATGAAGTGTTCTTTTTTTTAAGAACGGATTATACTTCACTTTCTCCAAGCGGCCCGGCGTTCTTAAGCTTTTTTTATTTCGTGTTGTAACATACCTAGAGGGAGGAGCACCCTGTTCGCGTGCCTCTGTGCATTCTAAAATAATTGTATCTCGAGCCATTTCTTAGTAAATTTTTATGGGGGGAGTGATTCTAAACTCAAAGTTAACTTTTATCAAGTCCTGATCCTTCATCCATGAAACCCATCATATTACTCCTGTCAGGGAGCCTTCTCCCCCCCCTTAAACCGCTTTCCTTTTCGATTTGAGCCTGACATTCAACTGTATAACGAGCAAAAGGAATTGCTTCAAGACGCGCATGAATAATCTTCTTTTTTGACATCTCACATACACCGTAAGTCCCATAATCAATTCTCTTAAGAGCTTCCTCAATTTCATGAAGCGCATCCTGCTCTTGAGAGAGAAGATTTAATGCAAAATCTCTATCATAGGCATCACTACCTGCATCAGCTTGATGCATACCAAATGCTGAAGAATCTCCACCATCAGCATCAGATCTTAAGTTTTCTCTAGCAACGCCTGCCATAGCATCAACCAAAGAATCTCTGAGATCTCTCAGTTTCTGCTGCTGTTTTATCTCAAAATTACTAAGTTTTAATGATTTTCTTAATTTTGGTCTAACTGGAATAGGAGGAATATCCTCTTCTTCTTCCTTTTTAGGAGCTGTAGCTCTTTTAACTAATTTCCTTGCAGGCGCTTTCTTTGCAGGCGCTTTCTTTTTAGCAACTTTTTTTGCAGGCGCTTTCTTTTTAGCTGCCTTCTTTGCAGGTGCCTTTTTTGCAGGCGCTTTCTTTTTAGCTGCCTTCTTTGCAGGGGCTTTCTTTTTAGCTGCCTTCTTTTTAGCTGCCTTCTTTTTAGCTGCCTTCTTTTTAGCTGCCTTCTTTGCAGGTGCCTTCTTTGCAGGTGCCTTCTTTGCAGGTGCCTTCTTTTTAGCTGCCTTCTTTGCAGGTGCCTTCTTTTTAGCTGCCTTCTTTTTAGCTAATTTCTTTGCCATTTGAATAATTTTTTTTAAGAAAATTGCCTTACTCCTTTTAGATTTAAAATTGTCAATAATTGGTAGTTTTGATCCAAAGATTTCAGACGCAATTCTTAG
>JACETS010000118.1 GCA_013911195.1 Verrucomicrobiales bacterium
ATCCTAGATCTGGGTTTTCGACTCCGTCCTTAAGTCCATCTCCATCTGAATCACTCTTGGTTGGGCTGGTCCCTGTATTCTGAGCACTTACCCATTTGCCGGTACCGGTTTCAACACCATCACTGTATCCGTCGTCATCTGAGTCGGCGTTATCAGGCTTGGTTCCAGTCTCAAACTCCTCGGCATTATTAAGTCCATCGCTATCAGGATCTCCTTCTGCGGTTTGATCAAGATTATCAAAGAACTGCTCTTCCCAAATATCAGGGAGTCCGTCATTGTCGGAATCACTATCTGGAGCAGAAGAGGTTTCTAGGAGCTTATAGTCTCCAACGTTGAATGGATCACCTGAAAAATCACCGATCTCATTGTGAACGAAAAGTTGGCATTGGGCACCACCCCCTCTTTCCCAGAATAAGAATTCTACGTTATGCTCACCCCATGAAAGCTCCACGGCTCCGAGGCTTGTGGCTGAACCTCTGTTTGCATCAAAAACTATGACTGGCTCATCATCGATATAAATTCCGCCACCGTCATCAGAATTGAAACCAAAAGTATAGGTTCCTGGCTCCGTGATGAAAATTGTGCCGGTCGCCATGATTGCAAAATCATCCTGATTAACATCTTGCGCCTCAAATAGGGGGAAAGGCTCCGGATCACCGAAAGGTCCAGTAGCATTGTCTCTAAAGTTGATGACTGTGTGAATTGTTGTGGTTTCATCAATTCTATTGTTCTCGTCATCAAAGAGGGCCCTAGTGTCTAGGATCGAATTTAATGGTGAAACTGATTGAGCGTTTCTGACTGTCCACAAGATTGGAGCATCGTCCGCATCAAGTGGATTAGTTCTATTATTGATTTCAACTCCATCTAGAATTTCGTCACCATCGGTATCAGGGTTGTGAGGGTCAGTTCCTGGGTTTTCAGCGCTTACATAAGTTCCACTATTATTTTCTAACCCATCCGATAATCCATCGTTATCTGTGTCTGGATTTAGAGGGTCAGTTCCTGTTGCATCTGGTCCATCATAATCACCTGAGTTGTTTTCAACGTTGTCAGTAAGACCATCATCATCGGTGTCTGCTTCAGAAGGATTAGTTTTATTTTCGTACTCGTCAAAATCCGTTACTCCATCGCCATCGAAGTCACCTGTTCCAGCACCAGGTCCAGGTCCTTCACCTATTCCATTGAGATCTGTAAGGTTGCCGACTTGATCCGTTTCATAAAAATCAGGCAAATTGTCTTCATCTTCATCACCATCAAAAATACCCGTTTGAATGACTAAGTTATCAATAATGAAATCCTGATTCGCTCCGCCAACTCGTGCAGAGATGATGAAGGTATGGTCATCGCTTGGGATGAAGTCAGGGATTTCAATATTTTCAAAATCAGCATTGGTGTTCATGCCGGTAGTTGTAAAAGAAGCTCCAACGTCTGGCTGCCAGAGGATGTTTATTTTTCCTTCTACTCGCTCACCATCATTGAGAATTGGCCCATTGTTGAAGGCAAGTTCTTGGAGATCGGTTCCGCCGGCCATACCAGAAATGTTGACTCCCTGCTCAGCATCAAAGTTCTGCCACGTGTCGACCTCAAATGAGATGTTTTCAATGGCTTGGCCGCCTGACATTCCCTCTTCTGCTTGACCAAGTTCACCAAGTTGAGCGTCTCCGTAATTGATAGAAAAACCGTCTGCAGGGTTGTTATTGCCTGGACTATCATTCAATTCATAGTCAAAAGTAATCCTAAAGCCACTTGAAGAACCAATGATAGGTGGTACAGAGAAACTCGAAAAGCCAAGCCCTTGACCATCTTTGGTCAATACGAGTTTTCCATCAATAACTTCTGCCGCTTCACCTGCTATGACGCTGCCGTCCTCCAAATCAATGGTGCCATCAGCAAAGCCATCGAAATTCTGAACATAAGAACTCCCGTCAATTTCATCCTCCTCGGTGGGGTTAGTTCCGTTAGCAATTTCACTTCCGTCACCTAGGCCGTCACCGTCAGTATCTCCTATATTCGGGTCAGTACCAGGCTGATCTTCTGGATTATTGGGATCATAGGGAAGGGTTGGGTTTTCAACTCCGTCACTGAGTGTGTCTCCATCAGTGTCAGGATTGAGTGGATCAGTACCAGTTGCTTCTGGACCGTCGTAGTCTCCCGTGCCGTTCTCAACACCATCAGCTAGGCCATCACCATCCGTATCAGCATTTTGTGGATTTGTTCTATTTTCAAATTCTTCTAGGTTGATCAATCCGTCGCCGTCAGGATCACCATCTGCTCCGTTATCACCGGTTGCGTCATTCGGGTCAAGGTCGTTAGCAATTTCGTATGTATTAGGTAGCCCGTCTTCATCATCGTCATCACCCGCTCCTGTGACAATGTTTAGGTTATCAATAAATAAGTCCTGATTGGCTCCACCCACCCTTGCAGTAATAATAAAGGTATGATCATCGCTAGGGATAAAGTCGGGAACTTCAACATTTTCAAAATCTGCGTCTGTGTTGAGACCGGTTGTTTTGAATGATGCCCCTACTGATGGGTCCCAGCTAATTTCCATAGTCCCGCTAACTGTTTGTCCGTCGTCAAGAATGACGCCATTTGTGAAAGCGAGTTGGCCAAGATCAGCTCCGCCTGATAATCCTGAGATATTAACGCCTTGCTCAGCATCGCCGTTCTGCCAAGTGTCGATTTCAAAGGATAAATTCTCGGTTGCTTGGTTGGAGTTCATGCCTTCCTCAGCTGATCCTTGTTCACCTAAAGCAGCATCTCCATAGTTGATTGAAAACCCATCGGCTGGAGGATTGTTTTCAGGGCTATCAAAAATTTCATAATCGAAAGTAATCGTAAATCCTTGAGATGATCCTTCAATTGGAGGAACAGAGAAACTGGAGAAGCCTAGTCCCTGACCATCAATAGTGAGTTGCAATCGACCATCTTGTATGGATGCGGCTTGACCAAATATCACGGAGCCATCACCAAGATCAGTTTCACCATTATCAAAATCATCAAAGTTTTGTGAATAGGTCTCTTGCGAGTTTGCAGTTATTATTAGAATGCTAAGTGAAAGGACAGAAACAAAGATCTGCCATAATTTGTTTTTGGACATGATGTTGTGGGAGTGGGTGGTTAGAACTATAGATTTACCTATTACCCATAAATTAAACTTTAAAGTCGCTAAGGGTCAAGGAACTAGACGCCAAAGAACAATTTTGTAATCCTTAACCTTAAATATTAAAAAAAGTTAAATTCTTTTTTCTTATTCCTTTTTTGTGCTCTGCAAAAAAGCTTTTCCTTTTTTGTATAAATTCAGACGATTTTGAATGTTTTGCTTAAGTTTTGGGGCATTTTTTAACTGAGAAATGGCTATTTCTGCCGATTTTGCTGCTTTCGTGAATTGGCCGTTAGCTGCTTGAGCTGCAGCCAGTGTATCAAGCACTTGGGGAACTTTATTACCTGTATCTGTGTTCAATTTTGTGGCGACGATTAAGGCTTCTTCGGCATTTCTGAGGTCTTGGCTAGCTGATGTGGCTAGAATCCAAGCTAAATTGTTTCTGGCTGCATTGTTTGAAGGGTCGATGACTAGACCTTTTCTGTAATGGTCTATAGCAACCCCTTTCATTTCTTGCCTGTCCATTTGTGTGGCAAAAGCAAAATATACAGAAGCAAGTTGTGATGATAATTCTTTTGAATCAGGTGTAAGCTTATTCGCTTTTTCAAAATGATTTATAGCTCCTCTTAAATCACCGGCATTATACCAGTTTATGGCGTGCCTTCGATGAATGCTGGCTTCGTGTTCAAATAAACGCCGAGTCGCTCTTGGGTTTTTGATAATAGATCCTTCCAACTTTGCTGCTGCCTTGAATCTTGTAATAAATCCCTCTGATGATAAACGAAGATCTTTGATGATTTGTTCCACATTTACTGGACCTTTATATATTACCGAAACATCACCATTTGGATCAATTAGAAAACTTGAAGGTATTGGTAATGGTTCATTGAGACCCACGCTTTGATCATGAATTCTTTGGAGTATTTCCATTAATTGTTTGTTTGCAGAAATGGATGGAAACGGGAAATTCATTTTCTTAATGACATCTGATGGCTTCTTCGAATTATCATTCTGTGCATCTAATTCATCGATATTGACTGCTATCAGTTCCACTTTGTTATCTATGAGTGTTTTTTTATGGTCACGGAAGTGAGCCATTTCCTGTAGACATGGAGCACACCAGGTTGCCCATAGGTTAATAAGTTGATGTGATTTTTTGTTGTTCTTTTGGTTCGCTATTCCATTTTTTCTTAGGTTTATAGTTGGGCCCTTAAACAAGGTTATTGCAGGGATTCTTGCAACCTGTGAGGGAGGATTTTTGAGACCAGGTGAACTGACCAAGTTATTTTTTTTAGATTCTAATTTCACCTCCTCCGCAGTGGGGTTCTCCTGCCTAATAATATATTTTTTGTTGGGCAGTACATCTTCTATTTTGCTCACTGTGCCGTCTGGCCAACTAATTTTTATATCGATAGATTTAATGGTTTCATTCAAAGCGAATTGAATCCATTTACTGGATTGAGACAAAAATCCCTGACCGGCTCTCAAGGTTTGAATTTGTTTAAATTTCCCCGAATTTTTACCATTAATTATTTCAATTCTAGCCCCAATTGCGTCTTTGTTTACGGTCTCACCATTACCCTTTAAAAGTATGGAAATGAAAGGGTTATCCTCTTTTGTGTCGTTCCTCATTAGTCTAAGGCGTGGAGCATTTCTATTTGTAATCCACAAATCTAGATCCCCGTCATTATCCCAATCAGTTACACTGATGGCTCTGCCATCATCGGGAAAATCCAATCCGCTTAGGCCAGAAATGTCGGCAAATTTTCCATTGCCTAGGTTGATGAAAAAACAGTTCCTTTCGTTTCCGCTGAATGACCTGCCAGCATCCATCATTTGAGATAGGGCTCTTTGGCCTGAGTTGGAGGAAGATCTTTTGTTTGTGTTAATTCCGTCCGAAGTTTGAGCGACAACCTGTCGCCAAAAAAAGCTTCACAAATCACCACTTTCATCTTTCGATGTAAGATACCCGTTAGCCACTACCAGATCAGGGAAGGTATCATTATTGAAATCGATGAAGTTCGATCCCCATGCCCACCGCCCGATGTTAACACCAGCTAACAGACTTGTATCTTGAAAGTTTCCATCCACGTTTCTTAAAAGCGTATTGCCTCGCGCAAACCTTCTGAATATTTCACGGACAGATTGTTGGGTGGAACTTTTAAATTGCTTTTGGTTAGTGATTCGATTTCCCGCTGCCGAAAACATGTTAGAAACGTAGATATCCATATTGCCATCTTTATCATAGTCTGCCCATGCCACTGACATGCCAGAAGCGCTATCCTCTGAATACGTTTTGGAGGCTAAATCCGTAAATTTGCCTTTGTCATTATTGTAGAGATTGTTTCTTCCATAATCATTAGCAACGTAGAGATCTTGATCGCCATCGTTATCATAATCTTCCCAAGACGCAGCAAAACTCCATCTAGAATTATTAACGTTTAGCCCTGCTTCATTTGTAACGTCTATAAATGAAACCTCACCTATGCCTTTGGTAACGTTTTTATATAATGTATTTGCTGCTCCATTTTCAGCATTATGATAAATGAATTCGTTGCTGTCGGTGCCAATTGAATTTCCGTTATCCTCATTCACGTATGCACATATGTACAGATCGATTAGACCATCATTGTCATAGTCTGCAGCAGCTAAAGAAGAGGTTGACCAACTCGTTTTTAGAATAGCGGCAGGCTCGAATCTTTTTTCTTGGTCATTCTCAGCGATTACAACCATTCCATAGCAGGCAACGGCTAAATCTTGATCACCATCATTATCAAAGTCGGCAATGATTGAAGATCTTGAATCTTCTATCCAATCTATTCCCCATTCTTTAGATGATTCCACTGCCTGGCCATCTTTTTGTTGAATAAAGAGTCTGTTAGGTAGTCCGGGTTCCTGGCACAGAAAAAAATCATCAAGGCCATCTCCATTAACATCTCCAATTGAAATACCGGGGGTTCCAAATCGGTTGAGCATTGCTCGAACAGGCATTCTTGTTAACCAATGATTCATTCCGTAGGCGAGTTGTGTTTTGTAACAAGAGTTTGACCCTATAACAGATTCGGTAATTTCCGTGAACAGAGGGGACTGGTTTTGCCTGATAGCTTGCCTAAAAGAATTAACTGAGATGTCTAATAATTTAGTACCCTCATTGAGCCCTTTCCAATTAATGGACCAAACAGCATTTTTTTGAACGATTTTTTTCTCTGTATTATATTTAATACTGAAAAGTGCTTTTGTATTAAAAGTTTGTTTATCGGTATTAACTTCGATACCAACAATTTTAAATTTCACGTAGCGTTCTTCTGGTGATGAGGTGCTTTGTGCTCTGACCGATTTGAGCTCTTGCTCGAGGTGCCGACTTCCACCCGTTTTACCGTTTAATTCGATTTCTCCTGACTGAATAAGCAAATCATCTTTTGAGAGTAGTGTCTCTAGATTTTTTGGAGATAATCTATGAGTTGAAAAATCATCCGCGATAATTTTTTTCAATGAACCATCATTAAAAAACAAGCCACCAAGTTTTTTTAGTTTTTTGTTAGCATAATCGGCTAAAACTTCCGTTTCCCATCCGTCTTCGGATGGATCGTCTAGGTCACTCCATTTTTGTTCAGACCCAACAATTGCAATGTTGGGTCTAGTATTAGAAGTAGAGGAATAATCAGAGGGTGTTTTTTTGGAGCTGTCATCAGATTGGTTTGATTTTTTCTGGCAGTTCGTCAAAAACAAAAAAAACAAGATCATAGGAAGAGTTTTCTTCACCAATCTATGGAATGATAATTTTCTTTGTTTATTTGTAATCAACTTAAAATTAGTATCTTATGTTTACTCTATGCGCATAAGGCAATAATTTGAAATGGAAAATTCTTAACTCCCTTCTTTATCCGCTATAAAATAATCTTAAATGAGAGGTATCTCCAGACACTTGAATTTCATCTTAGCCTGTAAGCTTGGAGTAATTCATTTTTTGTTCAGTGGCTATGAAATATTAGCTAAAGAGAAAAAAATTGAGCATTGGACTTACATTAAACCTATCAAATCCAAGGTTCCTGAAAATTCTCGATGGGGTTATAATGAAATTGATTTTTTCATTCTAGATAAAATGAAAAGTGTTGGACTGTCCCCGCAAAAAGAAGCTTCTAAGGAAGAATGGTTAAGGCGAGCTAGTTTTGATATTACTGGTCTTCCTCCAAGTATCAGTGAGATTGATTTATTTCTAAAAGATGATTCTAAGGAGGCATATAACAAAGCGGTTAAAAGATTATTAAGTTCTCCTAAATATGGTGAGCGAATGGCTGCCTGGTGGTTAGACGGTGCGAGATATGGTGATAGTCATGGATACGACAATGACCTTGAAAATAGTCAGTGGCCTTGGAGGAACTGGGTCATCGAATCATTTAATGCGAATAAATCTTTTGATGTTTTCACTATTGAGCAATTAGCAGGTGATCTATTGCCTAACCCCTCTAATGATCAGATAATAGCTACTGGGTTTAATAGAAATCATAGGATACAGACCGAGGGTGGCGCTATTGATGAAGAGTGGAGGACAGAATATGTTATTGATAGGGTTGAAACAATGGGAACGGTTTGGATGGGGCTGACTTTGAGCTGTGCTCGTTGTCATGACCATAAATACGATCCGATAACTCAAAGAGAGTTTTATCAACTTTTTGCCTTTTTTAATAATCTCGATGAAAAAGGTTTTATTAATAATTTAAGAGGTAGTGCTGAGCCGAGAATTCGTTATAAGAAAAAAGAATTTGATCTAAAGGTTTCACAAATTAAAAATAGCTACTCTGAAAAGTCGGATCAGGATAAACAGATTTCAAAAATTGAACCGTCCTATCCTCATGTCATGATCATGAGGGAGATGCCAAAAAAGAGGAAAGCATTTATTCTGGATGGGGGGCAATACGATGCGCTTGGTGAGGAGG
>JACETS010000119.1 GCA_013911195.1 Verrucomicrobiales bacterium
AATCTTTATAGGCCGTACTCGTGATGTAGGCCATATCTCTAAAGAAGATGCTATTGGCTATGGCTTAACGGGACCAAACCTTAGAGGTTCAGGTGTTGAATTTGATATGCGTAAAAACCATCCTTACTTGGGCTACGAAAAATATGATTTTGATATCCCTATTGGAAAGGTGGGAGATTCATTTGATCGCTATCTTGTGCGAATGGAGGAGATGAAAGAGAGTGTGAAGATTTTACGACAAGTCTGTGAGAAACTCCCTAAAGGTCCCGTTAATATTACAGATCCTAAAGGTACTTTGCCTGATAAAGAAAAAGTCATGATGAGTATGGAAGAGCTTATTCATCATTTCATTGTAGCGACACAAGGTATTGATGCGCCTGAAGGTGAAGTTTATTTTGGAGCTGAAAATCCCAAAGGAGAACTTGGATTTTACATCAATTCTAAAGGCGGTGGCGTTCCTCACCGTCTAAAGATTAGAAGTCCCTCTTTTGTGAATCTTAGTATTCTGCCCAAACTTCTACCTGGGCATATGATTAGTGATGTTGTAGCTATACTTGGTAGTTTAGATTTTGTAATGGGGGAGTGTGATCGCTAAATAACTATGGATATTCCCAAAGAGTTAGAAGAAAAGGCGGATGATTACATTAGTCATTATCCAGAGGATCAATCTAGAAGTGCGACTTTACCTTTGCTCCATCTACTGCAAGAAGAGTATGGATTTATTACAGAAGACTCGATTTCTTGGGTTGCTAAAAAGTTAAATTTAGAGCCGATCAATGTACTCGAAGTTGTAACATTTTATCCTGGTCTCAGACAATCAGCACCCGGGAAATACCATATTAGGGTTTGTAGAACCTTATCCTGTGCAATGGCAGGTTGTTATGAAACTATGGATAAATTTTGTGAGGTAACTGGCATCGATCGTTCAAATGTCTCCCATCACAACCCTATTGCAGTTTCGGAAGATGGAAAATTTAGTATTGAATTCGCAGAATGTTTGGCGAGCTGTGGAACAGGGCCTGTATGCCTTATTGGCGATGATTTTCATGAGTCAGTAAAAGTAAGAGATGTTGAGAAATTAATAGGAAATTACGATTAATGGCTGCTTTAAAATACATCAAAGGTAAACAACCTCACAAACGTGAATATCGGATGATCTTTCGTAATGTCGATCGTCAGGGTTGGGATACGTCCATAAAATCCTATATATCTGATGGTGGTTACAAGGATTTTAAAAAAGCCTTAAAAATGAAGCCTCAGGAAATTACTGATGAGGTTAAAGCTTCAGGATTAAGAGGACGTGGTGGTGCTGGTTTTCCTACTGGCGTTAAATGGGGTTTTATACCTCCAAATAACACTAAGCCAGTCTACTTGATTTGTAATTGTGATGAATCCGAACCTGGTACTTTCA
The DNA here is from genome assembly GCA_013911195.1 of Verrucomicrobiales bacterium. GTDB lineage: Bacteria > Verrucomicrobiota > Verrucomicrobiia > Verrucomicrobiales > DEV007 > EC70. Next base: position 1,412 of record JACETS010000119.1, read on the forward strand.
AGGATCGCTACATTGTTCATCAGGATCCCCACCAGCTTATAGAGGGCATGTTAATCTCTTGTTATGCGGTAGGTGCAAAAGTTGCTTACATTTATATAAGAGAAGAATTTCCGGAGGGTGCCAAAATACTAGAAAAAGCCATTGAAGAGGCAAGATCTAAAAAGTTTTTAGGTAAGAATATTCTTGGAACAAAATTCAGCTGTGAAATATATGTCCATCGTGGTGCTGGAGCTTACATATGCGGCGAAGAAACTGGTCTCATTGAATCATTGGAAGGAAAAAGACCATATCCTAGAATTAAGCCTCCATATTTTCCGGCTGCATTGGGTCTGTATATGTGTCCAACTATCGTCAATAATGTAGAGTCTTTGTGCCATGTTAAGCACGTAATAGGAATGGGTGGAAAAAAATACTCTCGGATTGGAACTCCTCGAAATACTGGTACAAGAATATTATGTGTTAGTGGAGATGTTGTTAATCCTGGTTACTTCGAAATAGAGGTGGGAAAAATTACCATGGGAGAGTTAATTTATGAAGTTTGTGGGGGATTGAAAAAAGGACGGAAGTTAAAAGCGGTGATTCCTGGAGGATCGTCAGCTAAAGTTTTAAGTGCTGACGAAAGCTATACGGTTCGAGACGGTGAATCAGAAAAAGTTATAGGCATTGATGATATTCCTATGGATTTTGATACTATGGCTCAGTGTGGTTCAATGGCTGGATCAGGAGGGGTTATTGTTATGGATGATAGCCGAGATATGGCGTGGATTCTTAACAACATTAACACTTTCTATGCACATGAATCATGTGGGCAATGTACTCCCTGCCGAGAGGGATCTTTATGGATGAAAAAGATTACAGATCGGATGGTTTCTGGTTCTGGGGTTCCTTCTGATTTAAAAACCCTCTCCTCTATTGGAGATAATATTGCAGGAAGGACTATTTGTGCTTTTGGAGAAGCCTGTGCATGGCCGACTCAGAGTTTTGTAGCTAAGTTTCCTGAAGACTTCAAAAAACACACCAAACCGAGAAACGCAAAGAAAGAACTTAATCCTGAATCCAAAATCGCTGCTGCGGGTTTAATTAGATAGATAAATGCCTGATAACAAAAACAGCATTGATTTAGTGAATGTCCAAGTAGATGGGCACTGGATTAAAGTTAAAAAAGGTACTCGTATGATCGAGGCCTGTAAACAAGCAGAAGCTGAGGTGCCTCACTACTGTTATCATCCTAAGCTCACATCTCCTGGAAATTGTCGTATGTGCCTAGTTGAGATGGGAATGCCGCCTCGTCCAGCGCCTGGAGAAGTAATCGAAACTGTCAATGATGGGCATGCAAATATAAACTGGATGCCGAGGCCGGTAATAGCATGTGCGAACACCGTTGCTGAGGGTATGGGTATAAGGACTCAGTCCACTCTGGCAAAAGAGTGCCGTGAGGGAGTAATGGAATTTTTATTAATCAATCACCCGCTCGATTGTCCCATTTGTGACCAGGCTGGTGAATGCACGCTTCAAGAATATAGTGTTGAACACGGTAAAGGTGAGTCCAGGTTTTTGGAACAAAAAGTAAAAAAACCAAAAAATGTTGAAATTGGACCTCGTATAAGGTTAGACGATGAGAGATGCGTTTTATGTTCTAGATGTGTTAGGTTCAGCAATGAAATTGTTGATGATGATGTTTTAGGCTTTGTAGACCGCGGGAGTCATAATGTATTGACCGTTCATCCTGATAAACCTTTAGCTAATAATTATTCTTTAAATACAGTGGATATATGCCCTGTTGGAGCACTGACTTCAAACGATTTCAGATTCCAGATGAGGGTTTGGTTTATGAGGGAAACTAAGTCAATTTGTACAGGTTGTGCAAGGGGTTGCAATATTTTGATTAGTTCCAGAGAAAATAAAATCTATCGCCAAACTCCTCGCGAGAATAACGAAGTAAATTCCGCATGGATGTGTGATTCAGGTAGAATGCATTATCACACTCTTGAGACAGAAAAGAGACTGACTGATCCAATGGTTAAGAAAGGCAAAAGTCATGAGGTGATTGACTGGCCGACAGCAATACATAAAGCGACGAGAGGGTTGTCGAAATTTAGTGGTGAACAAATTGCCATTATAGGCTCTGCTGGAATGACCAATGAAGAATTGTTTCTTTTGAAAACATTATCTTCCACTCTAAACGCAGGAATTGTTGATGTGGTTAAAGTTGAAGGTGAAGGTGATGAATATCTTAGTCATAAAGATAAGAGGCCAAATACCAATGGAGCTAAAGCCATACTTAAACTCAGAAATCCAGGCTCAAAAATAAATACGATTAAGAAACGTATTAAAGACGGAGAAATAAAGGCTCTTTTAGTTTATGGAGAAAATGTTATTAGGTTTGGTATAGATGAAGAAATTTTAAAGAATTTAAAGTTTTTGGTATGTTCTCATATACAGGCCAATTCCCTAGCTGAATTTTCCAATGTTATTTTGCCAGGTTCTGGCTATGCGGAAAAGAGAGGTTCAATGATAAACGCGACCGGCAGATTACAGGTTTTGAATAAAGCCATAGAACCTCCTGGTCAAAGCCGTGAGGATTGGGAAATATTGCAAGATCTTAACCGATCGCTAGATGGAAAGGATCAAATTACCGAAATCGCTGATCTGTTTTCTGAAATGGCTAATCAGGTTCCTATTATAAAACAAAAAACATTATCCTCTATTGGGGACCTTGGGGTTAATGTCGTCGAAACTGGTGAAACAGTGCCACTCTTGGAGAGGGAAGCGAAACGAGTTAGAGAGGGATTAATTGTAGGGTAGTAATGAGTTTTTCAATGACAGCCAGTATTCAGTTTGCGGATGTGTTGCCGTTCTTGATATCTTTTATCAAGATTGCTGTTGTTATATTTGCTGTCATCTTGCCGATGGTGGCTTATTCCGTTTGGGCTGAAAGAAGAATGAGTGCAATTATTCAGGAGAGGGTAGGGCCAAACAGGGTTGGTATTCCATTCACTAAGATTGGGTTATCAGGCTTAGGTCAACCCATAGCCGATGGTCTTAAGTTCATACTCAAAGAGGATTTCACTCCGGGACATGTAAATAAATTTTATTACTGGTTGGCTCCTGCCTTAACTATGGTTCCTGCTTTGTTGACTTGTGCGGTTTTACCATTTGGTAGTGAGCTTTTTGGAGAAAAGATGGTCATAGCTGACTTAGATGTTGGGCCTCTTTTTGTTTTTGCTATCGCGTCTTTGAGCGTATACGGAATAGTTTTAGCCGGTTGGGCGTCCAACTCAAAATACTCTTTTCTTGGGGGAGTGAGATCGAGTAGTCAGATGATTTCTTATGAAATTTCATTGGGACTCTCTCTGGTTCCAGTGCTTCTTATTTTTGGAGAACTTAATTTGGGTAAAATTGTAGAGGAACAAAGTAAAAATGGATGGCTTCTCTTACCATTTTGGGGTGAAGGAGCCATTTGGAATGGGGGAGTCGACAGATTCTTTTTACTCTTTCCTGCCTTCATTGCTTTTATTGTTTTTACTACTTCAATGTTTGCTGAGACTAACAGATTGCCATTTGATCTTCCAGAGTGTGAAACTGAGCTGGTTGCCGGTTATCACACCGAATACTCATCCATGAAGTTTGCCTTATTCTTTCTAGGTGAGTATGCCGCGATGATTATTGGCTCAGGTGTTATAGTAACACTATTTTTAGGAGGATGGTCATTGCCTTTCGGTCTTGATGCACTGTTGATGAGTTGGGCAGGTAATCCAGCTGAGATTCCATGGTGGATTGGCCTTATTCATATTGGTACATTTCTTACCAAGGTTATTGCATTTATACTATTCTTCATTTGGGTCAGGTGGACCCTTCCTCGTTTCAGGTACGATCAATTGATGAAGCTTGGGTGGATTGTATTTTTCGAGCTTGCTTTAATTAATATTTTTATTACGGCAGGCATACTGGTTTTAACACGTTCTCCTTCAAATTAATAATGGCTATAGAAGTAAAACGTCCAAATCTGAAATGGTATGAAAAATTATATTTTCCAGCCATCATCAAAGGTTTAAAGATTACCATTGGTCACGCTTTTCGCATCTTACTAAAAAAGAAAAAGGTTACGATGCAGTATCCTGAAGAGAAGTGGGATGATAATATGCCTGAATACTATCGTGGGGCCCCTGCACTAGTAACCGATGAGCATGGCAGAGAAAGATGTGTTTCTTGCCAATTATGTGAGTTTATATGCCCTCCAAGAGCAATCACAATTATACCCGAGGAGATTCCATCTGATGATCAATGGGCAAAAGTCGAAAAAAGACCTAAGGAATTTGAAATTGATATGATCAGATGCATCTACTGTGGAATGTGTGAAGAAGTGTGTCCGGAGCAAGCAATTTTTCTACGCAAAGATTACGCCATCACAGGAGTTACTCGCGATGAAATGAAACATGATAAAGACAAACTTTATGAAATTGGAGGTGTCCGCGAAGGGCTCGTAAATAAATGGAATAAGTTAAAATAATAAATTAATCTGTGTACCCCCTTTTTTACATCTTTTCGGCATTGATGTTAGGCTTTGGCTTAATGGTCATAATATGCCGTAACCCAGTATCGAGTGCATTAAGTTTGGTTATTTCTTTTTTGGGATTAGCTGCCCTTTTCATAACCTTAAACGCATACTTTATCGGGGTTATTCAAATTCTTGTATATACAGGTGCAGTGATGGTTTTGTTTTTATTTATCATCATGCTTTTGGATATTAAGGAGGAAAAACGAAAGGATTGGAATTTGCCTGCAATCGCTGGAACCGTTGTTGTTGTATTTCTTCTAGTGTCACAATTGATCAGTGTTCTTCATGCTTTTCAAGGTGGTCGTCAAAAGATGTCTGAATTGACTGATTCAGAAATAACAAATGATGTAAAAAGTATTGGTCAGGAAATATTCACTAACTTTAATTTTCATTTACAGGTATTGGGAGTCCTTCTTCTCGTAGCAACCATAGGGGTTGTTGTTTTAAGTCGTCGTCAACGAAAGGAAAGTATTAAGAACTGATATTGTTACTATGCCTACTTTGAACGAATACTTATTAATGAGCGGTTTGCTTTTTGTAATCGGTTTGTCTGGTGTGCTTCTACGAGGAAATATCATAGTCATTTTAATGAGTTTGGAGATGATGTTAAGTGCAGCTAATCTAGCGCTAGTATCTTTCTGGCGATTTGGAGGAGGAGGGGGTCTGCCTGCTGAAAGCTATAATTCTCAAGTCATGGTGTTTTTTGTCATTACTGTTGCTGCTGCTGAGGTGGCTGTGGGCTTAGCAATTATTGTTGCTCTCTTTAGGTCAAAACAGACCGTTGAAATTCAACAACTAAAAAGTATGAAAGGATGAATAGTTGATGACCTTAGGATTTACCGTTCTTTTATTGCCTCTGATAGCAGCAGTTTTAACTCTTCTAGTGTCTAAGAAGAGGGCAATTCTCTCTTCCTATATTTCAACCGCTTCAGCATTAATTTGTTTACTAATATCTATAAAATTTATTGTAAGTGGAACGCCTGCCAATTTGGGCTCATTTAATTGGATTCAGATTGGTGATTTTCAACTTAATATAGCTTTAGAACTTCAAGGTCTAGGAAAGGGGATGCTTTTGGTAGTAACCCTAATTGGGTTCCTTGTTCACCTCTTTTCTATTGGCTATATGAAAGATGATTCTGGCTTTTCTAGGTATTTTGGAGGGCTGTCATTGTTCATGTTTTCGATGACGGGCATTGTTTTGTCCGACAACCTAGCAATGATGTTCATTTTTTGGGAGTTGGTGGGAGTGAGCTCTTATTTATTAATTGGACATTGGTATCATAAGAATAGTGCTGCAGAGGCAGCCAAAAAAGCCTTCTTGGTTAATAGAATAGGTGATTTTGGATTCATGATAGGGATCTTATTAATTTGGGGTGCTTTTGGAACAGTCAATTTTTCTGAGATAGGTAATTTATTAGATTCTCAGGAGTACAATACTGATCTACTGAACTGGGCAATGTTATGTATCTTTTGCGGAGCGATTGGTAAGTCGGCTCAGGTTCCTTTACATGTGTGGTTGCCCGATGCGATGGAGGGACCGACGCCAGTTTCAGCTCTTATTCATGCGGCAACTATGGTTGCGGCTGGAGTGTTCATGTTAACTAAAGTAGTTTTCATTATCGAATATACTGAAGTTGCTGCTTCTGTGATTCAATACGTTGGGGCTATCACTGCATTAATTGCAGCTCTTATGGCTACCCAACAGGATGACATCAAAAAGGTGTTAGCCTATTCAACTTTATCTCAGTTGGGTTATATGATAATGGCTGTGGGATTTGCTGGGTTTATGATCAATGGAGAACCAGGCCTTGGTGAAAATGCCTCAAATGCAGGATTCTTTCACCTTTACACCCATGCTTTTTTCAAAGCCCTATTATTTTTAGGTTCTGGAGCCATAATCTATGCCTGTCATCATGAGCAAAACATTTGGAAGATGGGGGGTTTAATGAGTCGTATGAAAGTCACTTCAATCACTTTCTTGATAGGTACGGCTGCACTTTGTGGGATTTATCCTCTCAGTGGTTTTTATAGTAAGGA